>CADBTK010000084.1 GCA_902797585.1 Erysipelothrix rhusiopathiae | reverse complement strand
TTGTATAGTCCTCATTCAATTCTCGATTAGGGTCTAAACCATTTAATTCAGGTACAAAAACCGACAATACTTGGATAATCGCAATAAATGAGAATAAAGAATGAGTAAACCCATAATTAGAAATGCGAATGTCCGCTATCGTTTGATTTGAAATATGAAGCACCGTCGCTCCTACGTTTTTAAAGTATTTCACACTTTTTTCAACTAAGTCTGACTCGGAACCATCATCAATAAAAACTAAGATACTATCTTTATTGATTGCCCGATGCATTCCATGGGAGAATTCAATCATGTCATTAAACATCGTTGGAATTCCCATCGTTTCCATTAATTTAATTTGCCCTTCCATTGCGGTTCCAAAATGAATACCATCACCTATAAAAAAGAAGTTTTTAGCATCTTTTCCAAACTCTTTATCTTGGAAATAATGGATAGTAGCTTGAATGACTTGTTCTAATTCCGAAATCTCTTCTCGACACGTTTCATTGGCTTGATAATAATCTTTTTCTGTCATCTTTTCATTAATCAAACCAATTTCCAAAGCTAGGCGCATCAAAACTAAACACGTAGCAGAATACCCTTTTGTCTTCGCATTGGAATCTTCTTGCCCACATTCAAGATATAAACCATCATCACAAAGTTGATCCAAAGGACTTAAAACTTCATTAGTAATTGCTAATGTTGATAACCCTTTTTCCTTTAGATTTCCAATGGCATCAATGACTCCTTGGCTTGTTCCTGTTTGGCTAATACCAATACAAAAACCATTAAAATCACCCACACCACGATGAGCCAATTGGGATGGTGTCATACATTGCACATGAATTCCTGCCACTTGTTCAAAATATGGGGCAATTGTTATGGCAGCATTATAAGAACTTCCGTGCGCAACAATTAATAAATCCCATACATTTTTCATTTTTTTGGCTACTTCTTTAATTTTTTCATCCTTCATTACTTGCAACAATACATCTTGTTGCTGGCGAATGTATTGCCACATTACACTTTCAAACATAGATTTTCTCCTTTTATAGATGATTCGCTAAATCGTAAATTAATTCTTTACTATCTTCCCATCCTAAACATGGATCAGTGATGGATTTCCCATAAATCCCATCTCCAGGATTTTGGCAACCACCTTCAATATAACTTTCAATCATTAATCCTTTCACCAATGATTTGACATCATTAGAGTAACGACGACTATATAAAACCTCTTTAGCAATACGGATTTGTTCTTTATATTTCTTTCCTGAATTGGAGTGATTACAATCGATTATTGCGGCTGGATTCAACAAGTTTCTTTCATTATATTTTTCAACCAAACGCATCAAATCTTCATAGTGATAATTGGAAATGTTTTGACCTTGGCTATCAACTGCTCCCCGCAATATCGCATGAGCCAAAGGGTTCCCTGGTGTTTCTACTTCCCATCCTCGATAAATAAAGTTTTGTTCCGATTGCGCAGCTTCAATGGAATTTAACATAACCGTAATATCACCACTGGTTGGGTTTTTCATCCCACAAGGACCATCTACACCACTAGCTACTAGACGGTGCCCTTGGTTTTCTACAGAACGAGCACCGATCGCATTATAAGAAAGTACATCATTTAAATACCAATGGTTTTCCGGATACAACATTTCATCGGCACAAGTAAATCCTGTTTGTTCAATAACATGAATGTGCAATTGACGAATCGCAATAATTCCCGCCAATAAATCTGGTGCCTGCATAGGATCAGGTTGGTGCAACATTCCTTTGTACCCTTTTCCTGTAGTCCGAGGTTTATTCGTATAAATACGCGGAACAATGAATATTTTGTCTTTTACTTGTTTCTGTACATCCTTTAAGCGCGATACATAATCAATCACTGCTTCTTCATTATCCGCAGAACATGGACCAATGATTAAAATGAAACGATCATCTTTTCCCATCATAATATCTGCTAATTCTCGATCCCTTTTCTTTTTGGTAATAACACAAGACTCAGGGACTGGATATTGTGCTTTTATCTCTTTTGGAACGGGCAATCTATGTATAAACGAAAAACTCATAATCATTTCTCCTGTCTTTTATAAAAACAGTCTATACTCTCTAAAAAAGAAAATCTACTATTTATTTATCCCCCTATCCTTTATATACTTGTACTATGATGAAAAAATTCGACGTTTTTAAAGAAGGTGCTCGGGATGCCATTCCTATCTTTCTTGCCTATTTCGCCGTTAGCTTTAGTTTAGGGATAACCGCACGAAATTTAGGGATGAATTGGTTCCAAGGGTTTACGATTAGCCTTTTAAATAATGCCTCTGCTGGAGAATATGTGGCCTTTACAATGATTGCAGCCAACGCCACGGTACTAGAAACAATTATTGCAACTGCCATCACCAACGCACGTTATTTATTAATGAGTGCTGCCTTAGCACAAAAAATACCAGAGGGCACACCTTTTTTTCATCGCTTTCTCATTGCCTATGATGTAACCGATGAACTCTTTGGTTTAGGAATCGCAAAATTACATCAACTAGGTCCTTGGTATCTATATGGAGCATATTTAACCGCCATGCCAGGTTGGGCGATTGGAACAGCACTGGGTGTCATTGCTGGACAAATCTTACCCGCCGATATTGTCAGCGCTTTAAGCGTGGCATTATTTGCGATGTTTATTGGAATTGTGATTCCACCTGCCAAAAAAGATAAAGTGGTATTAGGAATAGTAGCAATTAGTTATTTCTTAAGTTTTATGTGGCAAAATGTTGTTTTCTTATCTTCTGTATCCGAAGGAAGTAAAACCATTATATTAACTATTTTAATTGCCGGAGTTGCTAGTGCATTATTCCCACATGAGGAGGAAGAACATGAATCATAATATTTGGATGTATATCTTTGTCACAGCCTTGGTTACATATTGTATCCGTGCATTACCAATGACATTGATTCGTAAGCCCATCACAAATCCTTTTATTCGATCTTTTCTATATTATGTCCCTTATGTGACTTTATCAGTCATGACATTCCCTGCCATTTTTCAGGCAACCAATTCTGCTCTAGCCGGATTAATTGCCTTTATGGTTGGAATTGGACTAGCTTGGAAAGGAGCCAGTATCTTTCAAGTATCGGTTTCTTGTTGCGTAATTGTATTTATTCTAGAACAAATTATCATTCATTAAAAAACCATCAATCCTACGATTGATGGCTTCTTTTTATCTATCCCATTCCCTTTGCATTTTACGATAAAGAAATTCTGCAATGAAGGCGCTTATTAATTCGGTCAATACAACTGCCCACCATAAATGATTAACATCATGGAATATTAACGAAAAAGTTAAGAATAACCCTGCCAACAATACAAATTGACGCAGGACATTCACCACTAAAGTATAAAAGCTATATTCCAAAGCTTGCATACTAGCTGAACGAATAATTGCCACTGCCGCAAATGGCAAAGACAATAAACAAATCTTTAAAGCTCTTTGTCCAATAAGTAATAAATTATTCGATGGATTAAAAAGAGCCAAAATATGATTCGGAATAATTTCTAGAACAATCCCTATAGTCACCATCGCAACTAGGGCCGATCGCAACGCTAATTTAGTAGCCCGAGTCACACGTTGATTTTCTTTTCGAGCATGATTGAAAGATAGAATAGGAATTAGAGCATTGTTCATTCCAAATAATGGCATATAACAAAAACTTTGTAACTTAATCCAAATTCCATATACTGCCGTAGCAGTTGATGAGTAGCCCATTAAAATCATATTAACGCTAAAAGATGTAATCGCATTTAATCCAATAGTAATAATACTTGGAAACCCGACCACAATGATTTCTTTTGCCAATTCTACATTCAATCGCAATTTTTCAATAGATAAATTTATCCAACGATTATAATGCGCATTTAATATACCCGCTAGAATCGCCGCTAATATTTGCCCCATAACTGTCGCAACCGCTGCACCAATGATTCCCATTTTAGGAAATGGTCCAATCCCAAAGATCAATAAAGGGTCAACAATCATATTAAATAATGCCCCGGAAGCTTGAGCGACCATAGATAACATAGAATGTCCTGCAGCCATCAACATTTTTTCAAAACATTGCCCAAAAAAGATTCCAAAAGAAACCATCCAAACAATACGAAGATAACTCGCTCCTAAAAAAGCTATCTCAGGATCCGTTGTTAATTGATGATAAAGTGGTTTGGCAACAAAGAATCCTAAAACCAAAAATATCAAAGAATAAATAGCTCCCAATACAATCCCAGAATGAGCAGCTTGGTTAGCTTGTTCCATTTCATTTTTAGCCGCAAGTTTTGGAATGACTGCCGCCATCCCAATTCCTGTCCCCACCGCAATGGCATGAGAGATTTGTTGCATAGGGAAAGCCAAGGATGTTGCTGTTAGTGCTTGCTCAGATAGTTGAGCAACAAACATTGAATCCACAAAATTATATAGCGCTTGTATAAAAAACGAAACCATAATGGGCAAAGACATTTGCGCTAAAAGTCGCCCCACTGGCATCGTTGCTAATTTATCTTCTGTCATATAGCCATTCTACCACAGAAAAAAACGCCTTCTGGCGTTTTTATTGATCTTCTAATTTCTTTTCAATATCTTGGATTTCATTTTCCAACTGTTGGATGAATTCTTCTTTTTCTTTGACTTCTTCTTCCATTTCATTGCGTTGAGTTTCACTGACTAATCCATTCATGTCGTCTTCTAAACGCTTAATAGCACGCTTTTGATTTTCAATTAAATCTTGTTTGCGAGCCTTGGTTTGTTCCATACGATCAATCCAATTTTGATGACGATTCTTTGTCCATTGTTTCAATCCATCAAAGTAAGAATCCAATGTTTGTTTGAATTGTGGCCAAATCTCATCTTCTAGTTTCTTCCCTGCATGCCCCAACTCTTTCCATTTCGCATTCAAAGATTTCATAAATTCTGTATTTTCTTTGGAGAAATCTTCTTTATCCAAGACATCTTGCGCTTGTTGGATTAGTTCTTTCTTTTGTTCATACACTTGTTCTTGTTGGGCATGAAGTTTGTCATAATGCTCATTTCGTTTGGAATAGAAAGATTGTCTTGCCTCATTAAAACGATCCCATAAGGCTTGTTCATATTCTTTTCCTGCACTTCCAATTTGTTTCCATTGATCCATTAAATCTTGGAATTTCTTAGATGTATCTTGCCATTGTTCACTATCTTTTAATTCAATAGCTTTTTCGATTAATTCTTCTTTCTTATCTTTAGCATTTTCAAATTGATGACGCATTCCTTCAAAGTATTCATCTTTTTTATCAAAGAATGTTTGGCGTGCCTCTCTAAATTTATCCCAAAGTTCATCATCAGCTTTCTTTCCGGCTGTACCAGATTCTTTCCAACGATTCATCAATTCATTCATTTTTTGCGTTGCTTCTTTCCAATTTTCATTATCGGACAAAGCTTTGGCTTCACGAATCAAGAAATTTTTCTTTTCTTTCACAACCTCATACCATTGATTTCTTTTGGCATAAACTTGATCTAAGTTTTCGTCAAATTCTTGGCGTAGGTCTTCTTCATACCCAGATTCCCAGCTATGAATTTGTTTCCATTGTCGTTGTAGTTGACTCGCCTTTTTTAATGCTGCCCCTAAATCATCTTCTTCTTTTAACGCTTCTGCTTCTTTAATTAGTTCTTTTTTCGCCGCGATATCCGCATCAATATCATCGACTTCGTACATTTCATCATTGTATTTTTCTGTCATGGTTCCAATCTCGCTTCCCAATCTTATTATATTTCAAAAAAATGGCCAAATTCAACATACTATTCTTGAATTGACTATTTATCTAAACTTACTTACAATACTCTCATGAACGGAAAAAATGCCCGATTGCATATGATTGTTTCAATGATGTTGTTTGGTACAATTGGGATCTTCACAAGAAATACAACAGGAATCACTAGTGGTGAATTGGCTTTATACCGCTCGGCTTTAGCTTTACTTTTATTATCCGGGTTGTATAAAATGGCCAATCATAAAATTCCATATAAGAAATATAAAGGCGAAATAAGAATTTTGGTAGTCTCTGGAATTTTAATGGCAATAAACTGGATTTTCTTATTCCAAGCTTATCGTTATACATCCATTCCAGTCGCAACATTGAGTTATTATTTTGCCCCTGTGATTGTAACCATTGCCAGTCCGATTTTATTTGATGAAAAGCTAACCAAAAGCCAAATGATTTGTTTCGGACTAGCCGCTATTGGATTGATTCTTTTGATTAATTTAAAAGAGTCTGGAGGAACAAGCAATTTAATTGGAATTCTATATGGACTAGGAGCTGCCGTATTCTATGCAGGTGTTATTTTATTAAATAAATGTACTCGAAACCTTTTAGGAATTGATAAAACCTTTATTCAATTCCTGGCCGGTATGGTTATTTTGATTCCTTATGTCATGTTCTTTACTGGAACCCATTTAAGTCAATTATCTCTTTCTGGGTGGTTGAGCTTATTAATTATAGGTTTTGTACTAACAGGAATTCCTTATATTTTCTATTTTGGATCCATTCGTCACTTACGCGGAAATGAAATCGCCTTATTATCTTATATTGATCCTTTAGTTGCTTGCATCCTATCTCTATTATTGTTGCATGAATCATTAACCCCCCTTCAATTATTTGGAGGAGGATTAATCCTTGGATCTACACTTTATAACGAAATCAACAAACCTCGATCATAATAGACCGAGGCTTTTTTATATCATTTTATTTCACTATTATTTTCTTTTCTGCATATGGAGTTGCCAAATTATCTTTAAACATCACGAAGAAGTTCGCTTTATATTTTCCTTTTTCATATCCTAAGTTAGATAAGGAATATATCGCTCGATACTCATCTTGCGTTTCATATAATTCAATGCGAATAGGCTCTTCTAATGACTTATGATTCAAATCACAATAGACTCGTAAATTATCCCCGCTGTAGCGTAAAGGTTTCGGTACAGAAAATGTCATATAACCAGTGGTTTCATCATAAGTAGCTTTTGCTTTATTCTCTTTTTTCTTTGAACCAATTACTTTCTTAAAGAACGTAGATTTTTTTGATAAGTTCTTATTTAATTGTTTTTCCCCATATACTTCTAATAATGTCGAAGTATCTGAAAAAGCATTAACACCTAATCCCAATTTATCTCCTTTGATATCCACGCCTAAAGAAGCTAGCACTGTAGGAAAGTTGTCCATCGAACTTAACTCTCTACGTTTTTTTGTTTTTGGTGATTGTGCTGCATTGATATAAACCGAGTAATTCTTCCTTTGATAATTGGAATCTATATCATCACAGAAATCCGAATCCATAGAAATATGATCTCCTACAACGACAATGGTTGTATCTTCATAAAAATCTTGTTCTTGAATCCATTCAATAAATTCAGCAGCTTGCCAACTAGCACAACGAAAGACATCCGCATAAGGATCATCATAATGTTCGCGTGGACAAATATCACAGAGATAGCCATCTTCCGCATGCGTATCCACAGTCAACATCGTAAAGTTAAAAGGTTGATCTTCTTGGGCTAATTCTAATAAATGTGCTTTGGCATTTTCATATAAGATATAGTCATCATAACCCCAAAAAGGTCTCTTATAGTTATAAGGAATTTCTTGGTTCTCTAAAGCGGTATTGAAATCGAAGATATCATGGTTTCCATGTTGTTGGAAATACGTCCCTCTTTCTCCAAAGGAAGCATCCGTTCCGATAAAGAACACATTGTGATAACCTTGTTGTTCTAAAATATCCCCCAAAACTGTTATCCCAGGTAAGAATCCTTTGGATTCAGCTAACTCGATAGGCGGTACAGACAATGGTAGCCCAGAGGTTTGAGCAAATAGTCCTCCCATCGTATATGTAGCTCCAAATAAAGA
>CADBTK010000083.1 GCA_902797585.1 Erysipelothrix rhusiopathiae | reverse complement strand
TGAAAGAAGAAGATAAGAATGTATTCTCTTTTTTAGTTGAAGATACACATACATTCTATCGTGATGTTTTTTCATCGAAGGGAAATGTACAAATCCTAAGCCCAGAAGATATTCGAGATGATTATATTCAAATCTTGGAAAATACAATTCGCGTACATCAATAGTAGGAAGGTGTTTTAATGATTCACGTCAGTGATTTAATCGCATATCAACGGTGTCCACGTTTTTCGTGGAATCGCACGAACATTCATGAGCCATTTCAGGGTTTCTATCATATGGAAGCTCCTTTTTCTCGTTATTGGATGGAATACTTTTCTTGTCATGATGTTCCTAGTGGCAAAACTGGGGATAGCAATGAAGATACTTTGGAATTATTAAAAAACCATGATCGCGTTATTAATGTACGAATGGAATATAAAGGATGTCGGACACGAATTCCTTTATTAGAAAAATGCGAAGATGGATATAAGGCAACTTATATGTATTTAAATAGTTATCCAAAAGAAAGTGAATCGTTGATTATGAAGATTAATCAACAAATTGCTGCTTCTATAGGAATTCAAATCAGTCAACATCAAATCTTTTATTTAAATAAAGAATATGTTCGTCAAGACCAATTGGATATACAATCTTGTTTTTTAACGAGCAATCAATTATTTAATCGTAAAAATAAATTGAATAAAACCATCGAACAATGTATGGAAGAACAAATATTCGATTTGGATACTTGGATTTCACAAACACAAGAAGTCGTTAATATGGAACAACCACCAGAAATGCAACGATCCAAACAATGCACCAGCAATCGTCGTTGTATGTATTATGACCAATGTTTTGATGATTCCCAATTACCAGATAATTCTGTTTTATTTTTAACAACTTCACAAAATAAAATGAATGCCTTCCACAATGGGATTAAACACATTCATGAATTAGACTTGGATCTATTGGATGGATTCCGTTTACAATATGCTCAATATATTGCCAGTCAAAAAGGACGATTTGTGGATGGTTGGGCATTGCATGCATGGTTGCACGCAATTGAAAAGCCGGTATGTTATTTGGATTTTGAATGGGATACTTTTGCGATTCCTCCATATAAAGGAATGAAACCATTTGATGTCTTATGTTTCCAATATAGTTTGCATATTGAACCAGAGAATGAACCTTTATACCATAAAGATTTCTTTGATACTGGAGATTGTCGTGAAGCGTTTATTCAATCTTTATTAAAAGATATTCCTGAAAAAGGAGCTATTCTTGTATATAACATGGAAGGGGCTGAAAAGCTTCGTCTTCAACAATTAGCGGTGCAATTTCCACAATATAAAGAACAACTTGATGCGATATGTGATCGCATGGTGGATTTATCCAAACCATTTGAAGCTGGTTTATTTTATGATAATAAAATGCGTGGCCATTATTCATTAAAAAATGTATTACCAGTATTTACGGATGAATATTCTTATAAGCAACTTAATATACAAGATGGAATGGATGCGGTATTCTCATATCGGAATATGGAAAAAGTAGATAAAGACCAACAAGAACAAATCCGTGAATCTATTCGCAAATATTGTCGAATGGATACATATGCAGAAGTGATTATCTATCACGGGTTAATGGCTATAGATAAGGAGATGTTGGAATGCCAAATATAGTCACACATATAGTATTTGCACGTGAAATGATTCGTGATGTATTAGAACCACGTGCATTATCGATTGTGGAAAAAGATCAACAATTATTTGAAGTAGGTAGCAATGGACCTGATTATTTATTCTTTCATGATACGACGCCGCGTCATGTTATGAAGAAAAGTAAGATTCGTCAAGTAGGTACCTTTTGTCATAGACGGGATGTGAATGCCTTTTATCAAGATGCCATTGCCACTATTCGAAATGAAAAAGATGAGTCCATTGCCCAAGATGAAATCATTTATGTCATGGGACACTTATGTCATTGGGCTTTGGATAGTGTCGCTCATCCATATATTTTCTATCGAACTGGAAGTGGGGATAAACAAAGTCAATTTAGACATCATCGTATTGAATCATTAATCGATGCAGCGATTTTAAAAATCAAACACAACCAGACCATTGAAGAGTTTAAGGCCTATGAAATATGTAATGTGTCCATGGAACAAGCTAGAGCCATTACACGTATTTATCATTCTGTGGCAAAAAACGTGTATGGTATTGATGAAAAACCACATGAATTTCTTCAAGCATTAAATGATTGGCATTTTGTTCAAAAACTTTTATACGATGGAAATGGTAAAAAGATTAATAAGTTTCAAAAAGTGGAACGTTTAATTGGAAAGATTGGATTGGTTTCAGCTATGTTGGTACCAAAAGAACCTTCCGATCCATGTGATATTTGTAACTTATTGCATAAACAATGGGTACATCCTTGTGATCAAGCTTTGAAATCAAACGATAGTTTCTTAGATTTATATGATAAGGCACTTAATCGAGCCAATCATGTGATTAATCTTTTCTTAGATGCGATTGAAGATCCGAATAAAGAACAAGAATGGATTGATTTTATTGCCAATAGAAATTACACAAAAGGAACTAGCGATAATGAACCAATGATTCATTTTGATCCGGAAATGATGTCTTATACTAAAGCGTTATTAAAAGTTTAAAAATAGAACTAGTAAAATATTATTTTGTATAATCGAATAATATTTTTCTGGAAGATAATTTTTGCTAAAAAATTGAATAATATAATTTTCAAATTGATATGTTGTGCCGTATATTTGATTATAAGGACAAATAATAAATCTCTCCATGGATGATAAGTTGCTTAAATCCATGGAGTTTTCTTTTACTAAATTTGTACACAACATTACAAGTATCTTTTCTTATTATTTTATTCTTTCAACTGTATAGAGTTAATAATCAATGATAATTAGTTTTACACAATCCATTGTTTCGATCAGAGGATTTTTTGGTGTTAACAAAACTTGATTCTTACTTTGGGAATCAAACCGCATTTTCATTAAGGTGA
>CADBTK010000082.1 GCA_902797585.1 Erysipelothrix rhusiopathiae | reverse complement strand
GATAAAGTTCATCCAGATCGTCAAATGTATCCTTACATTCATACAACGTGTGATAACTTAGCGCAAGTCATTTCATTTATTGAACGTAAAAATGGGTAAATAAAAAACCGGTATTCCGGTTTATTGTTCTAAGGCTTTCTGTACAGCAATCGCTAACTGATCTGTGCAGGAAGTTTTTTTCATGCCGCAAGGATTTCCTTTTAATAAATCTACTGCACGTTGGGCATCTGTACCTTCTAATAATTTAGATATTGCTAGTAAGTTTCCTGGACATCCTCCGGTAAAGTGTACATTGTGAAGTTTTCCTTCATGAAGTGAAAAGGTTATATTTTTAGCACAAACATTTTGTGTATTGAATGAATAGTTTTGCATAATTGTTTTCCTTTCGTGTGATATTCTAATTATACATAAGGAAGCTTTTGAATCAAGGGTTGTACATAGGAGTATACAATGGAAAAACAAGAACTAGAAAAACAAGTCGATCAAGAATTGGAAAATGTTTTGTCAAAAGAAATCGATGATAAGACAAGTCAAAAAATTGTTGCTTTATTTGAAAAGAAAAAAGAGCAAGCTCAATCTATACTACAAGACCAACAGAGAATGGAGCACTTTTATACACGTTTGGAAAGAAAGTGTAAACGAATTCCACTTATTGGCCAACAACTATCTTATATCCCGGCTATGGCTTCTTTAATTCAAAGTTATCGAGCGGGTGATTATCCAGATATACCTTTGGGGGCAATTTTAAGTGTGATGGGAGCGATGATTTATTTTATTGCACCATTTGATATTTTCCCTGATGGAATCCCATTGTTGGGGCTAACCGATGATGCGGCATTGATAGCGGTGATTTGGAAGTTAATTGGCGATGATGTAGAGGAATACAATCGTTGGCGAAAAAAGAATCATAAAGACTAAAGGGGCAAAGAATTACTTTGTCCCTTTTATAAGCTGTTCTTTTTCTTGGCGTGAAAGTTGTTTAATCGCATACTCTCTTTTTAATGCGCAGGATTTATCCATATACTTCTCTTGATAAACCAATTGAACAGGTCGTCGGCTTTTTGTGTATTTAGCTCCTTTTCCTTCGTTATGCCTTTGTACTCTTTTCTCTACATCCGTGGTATAACCGGTATAGTACGTATTGTCTCTACAACAAAGAATGTATACAAAATGATTCATGGTCACATTGTATCATAGGTGAAAAATGGATAAGGTGCTACAATAAGAACATAAAGAGGAATGTTTATGAAATTAGAATTGTATGAAATGACATATTGTCCTTTTTGTCAACGTGTTCGAAAGTATATTCAAAAAAGTAAAAGAACTGATATTGAGTTTAAAGATATACAAAAAGATAAAGAGGCGTATCAACGTTTAATCCAAGTGGGAAAAATAGATCAAGTACCATGTTTATTTATTGATGGGAAACCGTTATATGAAAGTATGGATATTATTGCGTGGTTGGAAAATCACCCACAAGAATAGAAAACGAGGATGAAAGTATGGAAATAATTACGATTCATGAAGATGTAAAAACAAATATTGAAGCGATTGAAGTATGTGGACAAGCATTATTGAAAAAAGGATATATCACCCAAGAGTTCATTGCGGATTGTTTGGAAAGAGAACAAGATTATCCAACAGGACTGGAAAGTCCTATTTGTGTGGCAATGCCTCATGGGAATTGTAATTTTGTGAAAAAGAGTGCGCTATGTGTTTTGATTCCAAATCAATCCATTCCATTTCAACGTATGGACGATAATAGCCAAAGCGTAGATGCTCAAGCTATATTTATGTTGGCCATTTCAGATTCTAATCAACATTTAGAAAGTATGAAACGCTTGTTGGCGTTATTCTATGATAAAAATGAAATGGAACTATTAATGAGTTTAACAAATGAAGATTTACAGACTCGCTTAACAGCTCTTTTATAAAGTTTTTTTGAGTTGTGAAAAAAGTGAACAGTATAAGAACAATCGCAGAGTCATCTGCGATTTTTTAATGCGAGTAAATAGAAAAGATTGTTTGAGTTTTGTATATTAGAAAGTAGTGAGGTGAAAAAATGAATTTCGCAATTATTCAAGGATTATTGTATCCACTGGTCGGAACTACTATCGGAGCTGCCAGTGTTTATGTAATAAAAGATAAAATTCCACCATTGTTGCAACGACTATTGACAGGATTTGCGGCAGGTATCATGGTGGCTGCTTCCTTTTTTAGTTTGTTGAATCCTGCTTTGGAACAAAATCCTTCCATTTTGAGTGTTTCTTTAGGATTTCTTGTCGGGATGTGTTTTTTATTGGTATTAGATACCATTATTCCTCATATGCATCTTGACCATAGTGAAGAAGGAATGGAAAGTGGATTAAAGAAAACGACCAAACTATTATTGGCAGTGACATTGCATAATTTACCAGAAGGGATGGCTGTTGGAGTTATCTATGCAGGATGGATGTATGGAAATCACACTATTGCTCTTTCTTCGGCTACCGTATTGGCCATGGGAATTATGATTCAAAATAT
>CADBTK010000081.1 GCA_902797585.1 Erysipelothrix rhusiopathiae | reverse complement strand
TCTCCAGTACTTCCTGAATATACGGCTGCCGGGAATTTATTGGGGCATATTAGCATGATGAATACAATGATTGATCGTGTGGCTCATGAATTGAGTGTACAAGATAGTGAAAGCATTATGTTATTGAAACATATGGTTTTATCTCATCATGGGAAAATGGAATATGGATCTCCTGTATTGCCAATGACCCCAGAAGCGGAAGTTTTGGCCACCATTGATAATTTAGATGCCCGATTATTCATGATGAAAGATAGTTTGGATCAAACTTTGCCAGGAGCTTTTGGTCCACGAGTTTTCGCATTAGAAAATCGTATGATTTATAAAAGAAAGAAGGAAGACAAGTGAAAGTAGGATTTGTATCACTAGGATGTTGTAAAAACTTAGTCGATAGCGAAGATATTATGACGCTTTGTCGCCAACTAGGACATACGATTACAGGAAATGTTGAACAAGCACAAGCCATTATTGTGAATACTTGTGGTTTTATTGCCAGTGCCAAAGAAGAAAGTATTAATACAATCTTTGAAATGGCGCGTTATAAAGAAAAGAATTGCGAGAAGTTGATTGTAGTGGGTTGTTTAGCTCAACGCTATACAGAACAATTAAGAGAAGAATTACCTGAAGTAGATGCGGTGATTCCAATTCGTGATTATGGAAAACTAACCCAACAGTTAGCACAATTATTGGGTGGTAATCAAAACTTATTGGCAAAATCCAACCGTGTCTTATCGGGGAAACCTTGGCAAGCATATGTCAAAATTAGTGATGGATGTTCCAATCATTGTACCTATTGTGCTATTCCTTTAATTCGTGGGGATCAAGTATCATTTGATATGGAAGATATCTTAAGGCAGGCCCAAAACTTTGCGGATTTAGGTGTCAAAGAATTGACGTTGATTGCTCAAGATACCACAAAATATGGGTTGGATACACATGGAAAAATCATGTTGGCGGAATTAATTCGTCGTATTGATAAAATTGAAGGATTGCATTGGATTCGTATTTTATACATGTATCCAGATGAAATTGAAGAAGATGTATTAAAAGCAATGGAAGAAAGTAAACACGTTGTTCCATACTTTGATATTCCTATTCAACATGCCAATAAACGTTTGTTAGAAAAGATGAATCGTCGTTCATCCAAAGAAGAAGTAAAAGCGTTGGTTGAAGATATTCGTAGTCGGTTTCCAAACGCAACATGCCGTACAACTTTAATTATCGGTTTCCCAAGTGAGACAGAAGAAGAGTTTGAAGAGTTGTTAGAGTTTATTCAAGAAGTCCAGTGGGATCGCATGGGAGCTTTTACTTATTCAAAAGAAGAAGATACAGCTAGTTACGATATGGAACCAGAAGTTGATCCAGAACTGGCTCAAGCTCGTTTAGATAAATTGATGACGATTCAAAAAGAGATTTCGCTTAAACGCAATCAAGCAAAAATAGGTTCTACCATTGAAGTATTAGTAGAAGAAAAAGAAGGATTAATCAACCGTTATCGAGGAAGAAGTATGGCAGATGCTCCGGATGAAGTTGATGGGCAAGTGATATTTGCTTGTGAACAACCTTTGGAATTAGGAAGTTTTGTACAAGTGAAAATTGAAGATGCCAATACATATGATTTGATGGGTGTATGTGTCGAATCATAGGGTTAGATCCAATCATTGATTCCCAATCCCAAATATTAATCTTGGGGTCGATGCCCAGTGTGCAAAGTTTACAAAAACAAATGTATTATGCACATCCATCGAATCGTTTTTGGAAGGTTTTAGCTTGTTTAAGCGATTTACCTACACAAACACATGAACAACGAATCTTAGCCTTAAAGAGTCTAAAAATAGCCTTGTGGGATGCGATAGGATCTTGTCAAAGGCAAGGGAGTGCTGATTCGACTATTCAAAAGGAAGAGCCGAATGATATTGCAGGCTTATTGGAAGAATATCCAAATATCAATAAGATTCTTTGTAATGGGAAAATGAGTGCTAGAATAATGGAAAAGTATTATCCAGATATAGAGATAATTGCTTGTCCATCCACATCGGCAGCCAATGCTCAATACTCATTGGAGAGACTTGTCGAGTGTTATAGAAAGAATATAGGTGAAAATAATGTCAAATAAAATTTATTGGGCAAAAGTAAAAGAGGATGCCATCATTCCAAATAAAAGAGAAGAAGATGCAGGATATGATTTATATCCTTGTTTCGAACAAGACTATATGGAAATTCAAAGTTTGGAAACTAAGTTAGTGCCACTAGGAGTAGCGACTGCATTTGATTCTGACTATGTCATGATTTTAAAAGAAAGAGGATCAACAGGAACAAAAGGGATTGCTCAACGTTCTGGTGTGATTGATTCTGGATATCGTGGAGAATATATGGCACCTGTTACCAATGTGAATCCAAAGCCATTGCGCATTGCTAAAGAAAGCGTTGTAGCTAATTGGAGTGATGAAGAAAAAGAAAAATACATCATCTATCCATATGAAAAAGCAATTGCCCAAGGAGTATTACTTGTCATGCCACAATTAGAAAGTGAAACTATTTCTTTTGAGCAATTACAAAAAATCGAATCCGAAAGAGGAAGTGGAAAATTAGGAAGTTCTGGTAAATAGAACTTCTTTTTTTGTAAGAAAAAACCTCCACTAAGGAGGTTTGATTAGGCTTGATTATCGACTGGCACAAAGGAGTCAATCGCATATTTTTCTTCGTATTGATGTAATAATTCAGAGTAATCATCTTTTGTTTCTTCTTGGTACTTACGTAAGAAACGGTGAGAACTAAAGTCTTGTTCTTGTTCCTTGATAATATCAAGAGCAAGAGACGCACAGTGATCAGCAATACGGTTGATGTCATTTAATAAGTCATTTAACTCGAACCCTTTTTCCATTTCACATTCACCCGTTTTTAAACGTTGGACGTGTCGTTTCTTAATTTCATTACAGTCAATTGTAATCAATTCTTTTAAAGGGAATACACGTTTTACTAATTCTGCATCATTATCAATAAATCCATTTACTGTAATATCGATGATTTCACTAGCGGCTGTAGAGATTACTGTAATTTCATCAATTGCTTTCATGGAGAAATTCAATTTCTTTGTATTCATATTACGAGATACGTCCGCAATATTTAAGGCGTAATCTCCAATTCGTTCAAAGTCGGCAATTGCTTGAAGAGCTTTGTTTATGGCTTTCCCTTGTTCTAAACTAACTCCGGCGGATGTTAATTTTACTAAGTAGTTTCCTAGTTTGTCTTCGTATTTATTCAATGTTTGTTCTAAATCATCTACACGGCGATAACCGTCGTCTGAATATTCTTCTAATAAAACCAAGGCACGATCGACATTCTTTTTAGCGTTTTTAGCCATTCCGTTCATGACGATCATACTTTGTTCAAACGCAACTTGTGGGTTGGTTAAGAAGCGTTCTTCTAATAAATCGAAATCGGCTGCACTTTCTTTTTCTTCTTCTGAAATTGGATAAACAGCAAAAATGCTTTTTTCGATTAATTTATAGAATGGTAATAATACAGTCATAGTAAGTACACGATAAATGGTGTTAATGGCTGCAATAGAGAATGGGTTAACAATAGTGGAATCCCATCCCAAATGAAGAATCGCATTGGCTGGATAATAGAACAATGCTCCCAATATCATCCCTAAAAATGCCGATTCTAAGTATAAAAAGGAAGTTCGTTTCCCATTTCTATTAGCTCCCATGGCAGCCAGTAATACAGGAGTACTGGCCCCAATACCCATACCTAAAATCATAGGGAAGGCAGCTCCGAAAGTAATAGATCCTGTTGTTGATAAAGCTTGAAGAACCCCAACAGAGGCAGATACACTTTGTAGTACAGCTGCAAAGACAATTCCAAATAAGATTCCTAATAATGGATTGTTTAAAGATGTCATGATACCAGCAAATGTTGGATTGGTACGCAATGGAGACACGGCACTAGACATCATAGACATTCCTGTCATTAATACCGCAAATCCCAACATAATATTCCCTAAATGTACAAATGTATCTTTTTTAGCGAAAGTAATTAATAAGATTCCAATAATGGCAACCACAGCAGTAATGGTGGCGCTGGATAGGATTGAAGCAATTCCTCCACCGGATTCAAGGTAAGATAAGGAAACAACCCAACCAGTAATACTAGTCCCAATATTAGCTCCTAAGATAACTCCAATGGCTTGAGAGACTTTCATCATGGCTGAGTTAACAAACCCGACGACCATGACAGTCGTTGCACTAGAAGATTGGATAACAGCTGTTACCGCAGTACCTAATAAAAATCCTTTTAATGGGGAATTGGTTAATTTAAATAAAATTAACTCCATTTTATTCCCGGCTACTTTTTTTAATCCATCTCCCATGGCTCCCATTCCATATAAGAATAAGGCAACTCCACATAAGAGTTTCAATACCATATTAAAAGTATCCATAATCAACTCTCCTTAAACTGAAAATCACCTTTATTTTATCACTAGAAAGAGATGTTTGTCATTCAATTGAACAAAGACTTTGCCTATTTTATGGGCTAATTTAAAAAGAATACAACTTTTGAAGAAAACCCGTTGCAAAATAAAAAGGGGTATGCTAAACTAATAGGGCACTAAAGTGCAAATGCGCCCTTAGCTCAATTGGATAGAGCGTTTGACTACGGATCAAAAGGTTATGGGTTCGACTCCTATTGGGTGCACCATAAAGACGGGAAATGGC
>CADBTK010000080.1 GCA_902797585.1 Erysipelothrix rhusiopathiae | reverse complement strand
TGTGGTTGAGGATTTGCTGCTGAACGCAACAAGTCACAATCAGAAGGGTGTGAATCAAACCATGCAGAGATTTCTTGTCCTGCTGGAATCACTTGCCAATTGTTCTTTCGAATTTGTACTAGTGCATAAGTAATCATTTTATTACGCGCACTTTCTTTAATCTCTTCTACATTTAAATAAATATCATGCATTTCGCAAACACCTTCAGCTACTTCTGGAAAAGCCAAAACAGCCATGGTGTTCCCTACATTATCTTGTAACTCAACACGAGTGCGAAAAACTTTCAATAACATATCTTACCCTCCTACTTCAAAATAGGTTCTTTCAAACTGTACACCACTTTACCCTATTTTTCAACTACAGGCCGTAGTATAAGGGATTATAACGTTTTACGAATGGCTGATTCTATCTTTTCTAAAGTCGGCAATGTTTCTTCTTCTAATTGTGGATGAAAAGGAATCGGACAATATAAAGCCCCTACCCGTCCTACTGGCGCTTTAAGTTGATGGAAACATTCACTTTCATGAATGATAGAGCTAATTTCGGCTCCAAACCCAGCAAATTTCACCGCTTCATGTACCACAACAGCTCGTTTTGTCTTAGCTACAGATGTCAGAATCGACTCTATATCGAGTGGCGATAATGTTCGTAAATCCAACACTTCCACATCAATACCTTCTTGTTCTAGTTTTTCTGCAACAGCCAAACACAAAGAAACCATACGTCCATACGTAATCAATGTGACATCATTCCCTTGTCTTTTAATATCGGCCTTTCCTAACTCAATGACATAATCATCATCTGGTACAAGCCCTTCTGTATTATATAGAAGTTTTTGTTCCAAAAAGATAACGGGATTATTATCACGAATACTGGCCTTTAATAATCCTTTGGCATCATACGGTGTGGAAGGCACCACCACTTTTAATCCTGGAACGTGTGTATACATCTGTTCTAGCGATTGGGAATGTTGGGCCGCTGCCCCAGTTCCAGCTCCAGAGGCTGTACGAATCACCATAGGAACATTGACTTTTCCGGCAAACATATAATGGATTTTTGCAGCTTGGTTAATAATTTGGTCATAACACACAGCCATAAAGTCAGAGAACATTAATTCCACAATCGGACGCATCCCTGTCATGGCACTACCAATCCCAGCTCCTACAAAGGCGCTTTCTGAAATCGGCGTTTCTTTAATCCGCTTTGGACCAAATATATCCCACATACCTTTCGATACACCAAATCCACCACCATAGACTCCCACGTCTTCTCCCATTAAAAAGACAGAATCATCACGATGCATCTCTTCAATCATCGCTTGGCGAATCGCTTCTCTATATGTAATTTGTTTCATAGTTGCACCTCTTTTACTGCGCATAGACATCTTTTTCAAGATCGTCCACTTGTGGATGGGGTTGCGCTTTGGCATAGTCAATCGCATCCATCACTTTTTGAACCGCTTGGTTTTGAATGGTTTCTAACTCTTGCGTGCTTAAAACACCTTTTTCTAATAAGAAAGAGGAAAAGCGTTGAATCGGTGAGTGCGTTTGCCAAAACGCAATTTCCTCTTGGCTACGATACACATTCTTATCACTTTTAGAATGACCACTGGTTCTATATGTATGTTCAACCACCATAGCCGGTCCATAGCCACTAGCTACATGTTGGCGAGCTAGTTTAACTGTTTCCATCACATCCAATACATTATTCCCATCGCATTCATACGCTTCAATCCCAAAAGCTTGGGCACGTTGGGTAAAGTTTTGGTTCTTAATGGTTTGATAAATCGATGTAGAAATTCCATAACCATTATTCGTTAGGATAAATAGAACAGGCAGATTCCATGCGGATGCCAGGTTCATAGCTTCCATCATAGCCCCTTCATTCATAGCTCCATCTCCCAAGAACAGTACGCTAATAGTATCTTCAATTTCTTTCATTTGAATTGTTAAGGCAGCCCCACAAGCCAGAGGTCCATTGGCCCCTACAATTCCATTGGCCCCTAACATGCGATTATCAAAATCACAAATATGCATAGAACCCCCTTTTCCTTTATTGGTTCCTGTTTGACGTCCCAACAACTCAGCCATCATCGCATTCATGTCGACCCCTTTTGCTAGAGCCTGTCCATGCCCACGGTGTGTCACCAATAAATAGTCTTGGTCTTTTAAAGCCGCCATTGTTCCGACCGCGGTGGCTTCTTCTCCTAAACCTAGGTGCATAGTTCCATGAATCAATTTTTGTCCAAATAAGGAAAACGATTCTTTCTCAAAACTTTCAATCTCCATCATTTGTAATAGAAGATTTGTATATAGTTCTTTATTTTGTAATAACCCTGATTCATTCACATCAAATTCTTTCATGTGATTTATAAATGCAGTCATTAGTACCTCCTAAATAAATCCTCATACTTTTACATATTAAAAAGCATGCGATTAAATATAACACCGTCCTAATCCTATGTCAATTCCAGTAACTTCCAACTTTTATACAAAAAAACACTTCCGAAGAAGTGTTTATCAAGTCTTATTCTTTTGTACGTTCGTTATACGCTTTGATAATGGCATTTGCCCATGAACGAACTTGTTGTTCATGATCAGCTGCATTAAGAATTCCAGAAGTAGCTCCAGTTCCATCAGATCCTAGGCGAACGATGTTGTAACAATCTTGATCCGTACTAACACCAGCAGCAATCATTGGACTTACATCTGGGTTGGAGTCTTTGATTTCTTTACATGCATTGATGATGTAATCGTCATCTGGTGCTTTCCCAGTTCCAATTAAATCATTCGGTTCTGCCAAGATAATTTCTGGTCCAAATTTCGCAACCGCTTTTGCTTCTTCCACTGAGTCTGTACATGCTAATACGATAATCCCTAACTCTTGAACACGTTTAATTGTTTTTGATAAGTCATTTAATGTTTTAGGGTTTTCTTGGTGGTTTAAAAAACACGCTCCTGCTCCAGCTTCTTTAACAGCTTCTGGCAAGACCTTTCCTACTCCACGACCTGGTTCTAATGGGTCCACATTTTGTGCTGTAACAATGATGTGTTCTGTATTTTCCTTAATCATACGGATGTCCATATAAGGGCAAGTGAAGTACAAAGTAATTCCTGTTTCTTTTGCTACTTTGTCACATTTTTTCGCAAGTTCTAAACTTTTTTCACCCCATAAATAGTTTTTAGGGTTTACAACTAAGAATGGATTATTAACTTTTTGTGTCATGTCTGTTCTCCTTATTCTCCCATAACGGTAATGATGCATTTACGAGTTCTTCCACCTTCGGCACGGTCGAAATCCGCAAAGTAAACATATCCAGTTGATCCGACTCCTAATTTTCCATCCGTTACATCCAAAGTAGCACTAGATCCAATTAGAGTTGCTTTTAAGTGTGCATCCCCATTCCATAATGCAGAACGATCTCCATTAGGTAAGTAATCGGCTGCATTTGGCCAAGCCTCTACCGCAACATAATGTTCTTCTCCTGGA
>CADBTK010000079.1 GCA_902797585.1 Erysipelothrix rhusiopathiae | reverse complement strand
TCGTTTCTGTTTCAAGGCAATTACACGTTTTGCCTTACGGACACTTTCCGTTACATCAATATGACTTGGACACACATAGGTACAAAGTCCACACTCTATACAACTTTGTGCTCCACGTTTAATCATTTCATCTAAATCACTGGCATCCACTGCTGCGGCAATTCGTACCGGTTGTAATCCGGATGGACAATGATCACTACAACGTCCACAACGAAGACATGCGATGGCATCATCGGCAACATGTGGCAATACAGTAATGGCATTCATTGCTCGATCAATGACAAATTGATCATTAACAATTGTACGTCCCATCATAGGACCTCCAGCAATCAAGCGTACATCTTCACTTGTATATCCACCACAAGCTTCCATAATTTCTGATACTGGCATTCCCACAGGAACTTGGACATTACAAGGGTTCTTTACCCCTTCTCCACTAACTGTTAATACCATATCCGCTAAACCTTGTCCTTTGGTAAAAGCTTGGGCAATCGCAATAGCTGTGGAAGCATTTCCGACAATAGCTCCAGCTTCTGCTGGCAACATATTGTATTCTTTTTTTAGCACTTCTCGAACTAATACACGTTCCCATCCCATTGGATATACATCTGGTACAGGACGTACTTCAATTCCTTCACTAACATATTTGTTGACATGTTCAATTAAGTCTGGGTGACTTTCCTTGATACAGATATAAACTTTATCGACATCGGCCATCTTTTTCATAATTTGACAACCAAGGATTAAGTCTTCTACATCATTCATTGTTGAACAATAATCCGCTGTAATATAAGGTTCACATTCGACCGCGTTGATTAATACACAATCAACTCCGTCAACCTTTCCATATTTCACATAAGTAGGAAACCCTGCTCCACCTAGACCAATGATTCCAGCTTCTTTAACAAAATCTACACATTGTTCTCTTGTTAATTGTGTATAATCCTTTGGTTCAAAAGCTTGGATAGATTCTTGTTTTCCATCCAATTCAATCACCATATGATCTTGTGGTTTTAGAGAATTGTGCATACGTTTGACAATTCCTTTATACGTACCGGAAACACTTGAATAAATAGGCACATAAAAACCTGAAGTGGTCTGTGCTAATTTTGTTCCGATTTTTACCTCTTGTCCTTCTTCTACTAGTACTTCTAAATCTGTTACTTTACCTCCAAATAATGGAATATAAGCTTCTTTTTTCGGTAATAGTTTCAACAAAGGGGCATGTTCACTTAATTCCTTTTTTCCAGGAATATGTTGACTCATCGTTCCCAAAAACAATGACATCCCTCTCACCTCTTTCATACTGCTTTATTGTATGCCTTTTCATACGCTTTTACAAGATGACCCATTGAATAAATAGGCCTAACTTGTCTATAATGAATGCATGAATATCACCAATAAAAAATGGTTGGTTGGCTCCCTCCTCTTTTTTTTATTAATTTGGGGACTGACTATACTCAATCAACATAAACCTAGTAATGATCATGAAATTATATTCACCGATGTTGGTTTTGATACCCCGGTTGTTTTTCATGCCCAATGCAGTGAAAAAGAATTTGAAAAGTATAGCCAAATTGTTGAAACCATCTATAAAGAAAACCACAAGCGTTTTGATTTCTATCATTCTTATAAAAACTTAGAGAATTTATATACACTTAATCAAAAAAAAGAAAAAGTAAAAATGGATTCTACATTTATAAATTGTTTCCAACTATCCGCAGATATCCACAAATCTTTACCAAGTTTCGATCCATCAACTGGTACCATTCTTTCTTTATGGCATGAAACAAGAGAAACCAAAATACTTCCTACACAAGATATGATAGAAAATGCTAGAAAACATGTTGGTATGGATAAGATTCAAATTGAAGGAAACTACATTACATATTTAGACTCTAACCTTCTTTTAGATTTAGGTGGAATTGCGAAAGGATATACTACCCAACTGGCAAAAGAAGCATTAGAAAAAGCAGGATGTAAACATGGGTTTATTAATGCGGGTGGAAATGTCGTCTTAATTGGTAATAAAGAAGATGGTTCTCAATGGACCATTGGGATTCAAAAAACAAAAAAAAATGAGAGTATCGTATCCATTCAAGCCAAAAAAGATCAAACCTTTGTGACCAGTGGTGACTATCAACGTACTGTTGAAATCAATGGAAAACAATATAATCACATTATTGATCCACAAACAGGTTATCCTGCCCAAATCATGCGCAGTGTTACTGTCATTACCGATCAAGACTCTGGTTGGGCCGATGGTGTTAGTACGGCACTATTTTGTATGAGTTATGAAGATGGAAAAAAATGGGTGCAAGAACAAGGAATTGATTGTGTATGGATCTTTGATAAAGAAAATGCACCCAAAGAAAAACCAAATAAAAAAAGTGGAAATTTGTATATCTATACAACGCCAGATTTAAATATTCAATAAAAGACCCTATGGTCTTTTATTTTGTGCTTGTCGAATGGAAAGAGTATTGATACTTTAGAGTTAGAAAGAAGGATTGCATATGAAATTACAAGCTGCCTTAGATACATTAACGCTCGAACAATGTATCCATTTATTAGAACAAACAAAGGATTCAATTGATATTGCTGAAGTGGGTACTCCTTTTATCATCGAACAAGGAATGCATCCTGTTCGCACATTAAAAGAGAAATTCCCTTCCATTGAAATCTTAGCCGATGCCAAAATTATGGATGCCGGTGAATTTGAAGCCGATAAGTGTTTTGAAAATGGTGCCGACATTGTCACTGTATTAGGTGTTGCCAATGATGCCACCATTGAAGGTGTGGTTCGCTCCGCTAAAAAATATGGCAAACAAGTTATGGTCGATATGATTGAAGTAAAAGATTTAAAAAAGCGTACCAAAGAGATTGATCAAATGGGCGTAGATTATATTTGTGTACATACAGCCTTTGATATCCAACAAACTGGAAAAGATCCTTTGGATGAATTAAAGATAGTGAATTCTGTTATTCAAAATGCCCAATCAGCGGTTGCCGGTGGCGTCAAATTAAATACCATGGATGAAATTGTCAAACAAGGAGCTGGCATCATTGTAGCTGGTGGTGCTATTTGTAATGCCGAAGATAAAGCCGGCATGGCTAAAGCTATGAAGGAGAAAATGAAAGATGAACAATAATGAAATCACTCGTACGATAGTAGAAGAATTATCCCATACTCTTTCACGCATTGATAATGAAAAAGCCGAACAATTTTTAGAACTTTTAATGAATGCCAAAGAAATCTTTTGTGCTGGTGCTGGTCGCAGCGGCTTTCAAGTCAAAGGTTTTGCGATGCGCTTGATGCATATGGGATTGCAAAGTTATGTTGTGGGAGAAACATGTACACCTAATATCACTGATCAAGGATTGTTGGTGATTTGTAGTGGTTCAGGTTCGACAAAAAGTTTAGTCAACCATGCCCAAAAAGCAAAAGAAGTAGGCGCAAAAGTCGCCTTAATTACCATTAATCCAGACTCTCCTATCGCTCAAATAGCCGATGTCGTTATTGACATACCAGCTGTGAGTCCAAAAAGTGCTATTCAAGGAGATATTCAATCCATTCAACCAATGGGTTCCTTATTTGAACAAAGTGAAGGATTATTCTTAGATAGTATGATTGTTATGTTGATGCAAAAAAAAGGATTGGACTCCGATACGATGTTTTCAAGACATGCCAATATGGAATAAAGAAAACTAGCCAAATCACTTGGCTAGCTTTTTTTATTTATTCAACAATAGTACGAATCCAACCTTCTGGTGCTTCAATAGTTCCTTGCTGGATACCTGTTAATATTTCATACAATTGTTTTGTCACAGGACCCATTTCTTCCATACCGCTGTCAAAACAAATTTCTTTTCCATGATCTACAACTTTTCCTACTGGAGAGATTACAGGCGCTGTTCCACATAGACCACATTCGGCAAAGTTTTCTAATTCATCCAAACGAACTGGACGTTCTGTTACTTTTAATCCAAGGTAGTGTTGCCCTACATATACAAGGGAACGACGAGTAATACTTGGCAAGATAGAGTCTGATTTTGGAATGACTAATTCTTTATCTTTTGTCACAAAGATAAAGTTAGCTCCTCCTGTTTCTTCCACATAAGTACGAGTTGCTGGATCTAAGAACATATTTTCATCAAATCCATTGGCATGCGCTGTAACTCCTGCATGTAAGCTCATCGCATAGTTCAATCCTGCTTTAATATGCCCTGTTCCATGAGGCGCTGCACGGTCAAAGTCACTAACACAAAGTGTTAATGGCTTCACCCCTCCTTTAAAATAAGATCCTATTATGTTTCTCTTTTTTATTGCATCTGTGATTTTAGTTTGATATCATTTTGATATCAAAGGAGGTACTCATTATGAATGAGACAATTTTAAATGGAAAGAAAAATGGAATTGCGGTATTGATTGCGATTATTGCCGGTTATGCTGTAGCTATCTTTGCCTTAGTCCTAGCAATGGCTACTGAATCTGTTGTACTCTTAATCCCTTCTATTCTATACATAGCGCTAGCTTGGATCTTATTAATGGGATTAAAATCATTAAAACCTCAAGAAGCTTTAGTTCTTACTTTATTTGGAAAATATATCGGGACATTAAAAGGAGAAGGTTTCTATTTTGTCAATCCTTTCTGTCAAGCCGTTAACCCAGCTTCAGATACTCATCTCTCTCAAAGCGGAGACGTAAAGAAAAGTGGCCCAACTTTACAACTTTCAACGGGTAATCAAGGATCTATGAATGTTTCTGCCGGAAACAAAAAAATATCTTTAAAGGTAATGACTTTAAACAATGCCAAACAAAAGATTAACGACGTATTAGGTAACCCTGTAGAAATCGGAATTGCGGTCACTTGGAAAGTGGTGGATTCAGCTCAAGCCGTATTTAATGTAGATAACTATAAAGAATACTTATCATTGATGTGTGATACCGCTTTGCGTGATATTGTTCGTTTGTATCCATACGACGTAGCACCCAATGTTGATACCACAGGAGATGGCCAATCCGACGATGGAAGTTTACGTGGTTCAGCGAACTTAGTGGCTAATCGTATTAAAGAAGAAATTCAAAAGAATGTATCCAATGCAGGAATAGAAATCATTGATGCACGGATCACCTACCTAGCCTATGCTCCAGAAATTGCAGCCGTTATGTTACAACGCCAACAAGCTAGTGCCATTATCGATGCACGAAAGATGATTGTTGATGGAGCGGTAGGTATGGTAGAAATGGCATTGGAACGCATACAAGAAAACAACACCGTAGAACTTGACGAAGAAAGAAAAGCACAAATGGTATCGAACTTATTGGTGGTATTATGTGGTAACCACGATGCCCAACCAATAGTAAATAGCGGTTCCCTTTACTAAACGTATGGCTAATCCCAAGAAACAAATCCCTCTTCGTGTCAGTAAAGAGTTGTATGATGAGTTAATGCGATGGGCCGAATCAGACTTTCGCTCAGTCAATGGCCAGATTGAATATTTATTAACCGAATGTGTCAAACAACATAAGAAAAACGGGAAATATATTCCCGATTCCATCAAAGGTACAGATGAATAGTCTGTACCTTTTTTGATAAAAAAAGCTTAAAGACTTTCGTCTCTAAGCATTAATATTATAGAATTTTACGAATCCATCCTTCTGGTGCTTCAATGGTTCCTTGTTGGATACCTGTTAATGTTTCGTATAACTTTTTAGTAATGGGACCCATTTCTTCCATTCCACTAGGGAAACAGATTTCTTTTCCATGATCAACGACTTTTCCGACCGGAGAAATAACAGCCGCTGTTCCACATAGACCACATTCGGCAAAGTCTTGGATTTCATCCAAACGAACTTTTCTTTCTGTCACTTTTAATCCTAAATAGTGCTCACCCACATACACCAAAGAACGACGTGTGATACTTGGTAAAATCGAATCACTTTTTGGAATGACCAATTCATTATCTTTGGTCACAAAGATAAAGTTAGCTCCTCCCGTTTCTTCTACATAAGTGTGAGTTGCTGGATCTAAGAACATGTTTTCATCGTATCCATTGGCGTGTGCTTGTACACCGGCATGTAAACTCATCGCATAGTTTAATCCCGCTTTAATGTGACCCGTTCCTGCTGGAGCTGCACGGTCAAAGTCACTAACACAAAGTGTTAATGGCTTCACCCCTCCTTTAAAGTAAGGTCCTACTGG
>CADBTK010000078.1 GCA_902797585.1 Erysipelothrix rhusiopathiae | reverse complement strand
TAACCATCAGTGAACAAGAACGTCTAGAAAAATACTTCCCTATGGATTTCCCTCGTGAAAAAGGAAGTATCATGGTTCGTTTAAACGATCCTAAACTATTCTCTCGATGGATCGGCCACGAAACAGAATCTGCTAAACAAGCATATGCACGTTTGTCGAAGCCTTGTTGGAATCATTTCTATCAATTCTAAAAAAGCCCATGTCTGTGACATGGGTCTCTTATTCTCTAATTTGTCCATCACCATAAATTTTATATACAGTAGATGTCATCTCTTGTAAACCAATTGGTCCACGCGCATGTAGTTTTTGTGTACTAATTCCTACTTCTGCTCCAAATCCAAATTGACCTCCATCGGTAAAACGAGTGGAAGCATTGTGATATAGACACGCAGAATCTAGCGCATCCATAAAGAATTGGGCACGAGAGTTATCTTTTGTGATAATACTTTCGCTATGTTTTGTAGAATATTGATAAATATGTTCAATGGCTTGTTCCATAGAATCTACCACGCGAACATTACAAATCAAATCATCATATTCTGTTCCATAATTTTGAGTTGTTGCCAATTGGCCATCCAAAACTTCTAAAGCTCGCAAATCTCCATAGATTTTAACTTGGGTAAATTCTGGTTTTAGTTTTGATAAGAATTCTTGATATACATCTTGGTGCACCAACATTGTTTCAATCGCATTACATACACTCGGCCTTTGAATCTTGGCATTAATAGCTACTTTTACTGCCATATCTAAATCGGCATCTTGGTCCACATATAAATGACAAATTCCCGCCCCTGTTTCAATCACAGGCACTTTCGCATTAGTTACCACATGTTGAATCAAACCTTTTCCTCCACGAGGAATAACTACATCTACATGTTTTGTATCATTCAAGATTTCATCCACTACTTTTCGATCGGTTTCCTTTACTAGGTAAATTGGATTGACTGGTAAAATATCCTTTACAGCTTCTACCATTATATCGGCCAATGCACAATTGGAATGGAAAGCTTCTTTCCCTCCTTTTAAGATACATACATTATTTGTTTTTAAACAAATTGCCGCAATATCCACAGTCACATTAGGACGAGATTCATAAATGGTTGCGACAGTTCCAATAGGAATACGAACTTGATCAATCTTTAATCCGTTAGGTCTTTCAATAGTTCGAATCACTTGACCAATCGGGTCATTTAATCCTGCAACCATTGAAACCCCTTGGGCAATTTCTTGAATTCTTTCTTCTGTTAATAGAAGACGATCCATCATCGCTTCACTCATTCCATTTTCTTTTGCCGCTTCCATATCTTTTTGGTTGGCTTCTAGAATGAAAGAAGTCTGATTCAATAATGCCTTTTCAATCGCATGAAGGGCTTGAATCTTTGTTTCTTTATCTACTACTTGAAAACTGCGACACGCATCTTTGGCGTTAGTTAATAATGATTCAATCATTTCGTTTTCTCCTTTTTCAAGACCATATTATTTGCATGAATCACAACATCATAATCTTTATATCCCAAAATTGTTTCAATCTCATTGGTATTATGCCCTTGGATTTGTTCAATTTCATTTCTGGAATAATAAACAATTCCTCGCGCAATTTCTTTTCCTTTTTCATCTTTAATCGATACAACATTGGACATTTCAAACTTCCCATGAACATCGATGATTCCACTTGGAAGTAAGGACTTATGTTTTAGTAAGGCTTGTTTACAACCTTCATCCACAACTAATGTTCCCTTTGCACGAGAGCGATATAAAATCCAGTGTTGACGAGCATTCAATTTTCTTCCTTGTTGTCCATTAAAGTAAGTTCCGATTTCTTTTCCAGAAACAAAATCCACGATCGCATTTTCTTGGTTTCCGTTCACAATTCCTAAATCACAGCCATATTCATTACAAGCCTTGGCTGCCTTTAATTTAGTCACCATTCCACCTGTTCCAATTCCACTGATCGCATCACTGGCCATCGCTTCAATGTCTGGTGTTATTTGTTGCACTTCATGAATGAGTTTAGCATCTTTGTATTGATGAGGGTTTTTATCATAAAGTCCATCAATATCACTGACTAAAATAACTAAATCTGCATTGACAGTAGGAACTAATAATGAAGCAATGGAATCATTGTCTCCTACTTTAATCTCATCAACAGCTAATGTGTCGTTTTCATTAATAATAGGAAGAACTCCATAACTAAATAAAGCTTGAAGTGCATTGGTCAAATTCATTAACCTTTTTCGGTTATCAAAGTCATCTTGATTTAATAAGATTTGTGCACATTGAATATGGAACAACGATAACATTTCTTCATACATTCGCATTAAGGTTGCCTGTCCAATAGCGGCCAACGCTTGGTTTTCTGGCATTGTTTTTGGTTTCTTTTTCAACTTCATCGCCTTCATTCCAGTACGGATAGCTCCACTACTAACAAGTGTGACTTGATATCCTTCTTTACGAAGTTGAGCAATTTGTTGAATAAAACCTAAAAAACATTCACTATCAATATCTCCCTTGTCATTACACAAAGAAGAAGATCCAATTTTTATAATGATATTTTTGATATGTTGCAGATTACGCATAGCTATTCTCCTATAAGTATTGATCAATCACATTTCCAACAAATTGACGACAATTTTCCAAATCATTTTCATTGGGTCGACGAAGATGGAAGAATAGAAAGGAACCAGGACAATAGAAGGATTGTGGATTCAATTCCATTCCTTTGGCTTCTAATAATTTTTGTACAGCTGCATCTGTTGATTTACCAGAAGCTGATGTACTTACATTAATGACTGTCTTTACTAAATGAGGATCTAATTGTTGAATAAACTCTTTAACATTTTTATCCACTGTTCCTTTATAAAGAGAGTCACATAAAAATAAAATATCGCACGGCTCTTCGATAGGCGTTTGTACTGTATATGCATTCACCCCTACTTCTGCTGAAATAACATCAGCTAGATGTTTGGTATTTCCTTTTCTTGAAAAATAACGAATAGCAACATTCATAACAATTCCTCGTTTCTATTGTTCTTAGTATACTCTAAAACGTACATTGAAAAAAAAGATTTTTCTATCTATAATGATACCAAATTGAAAGGAATAACTTATGAAAATTGAACAACGAATCCAAGAATTAGGTATTACTTTACCTCCAAGTCCTCAACCAAAGGCAAAATACATCCCTGT
>CADBTK010000077.1 GCA_902797585.1 Erysipelothrix rhusiopathiae | reverse complement strand
CACTCTCTGTTTTACACACCAAAGAAATCTCTTCATCCGTCTTTCCAATAAAGAAAAAATCATCCTTTAAATCGATTGTATCTATATTCTTTACCTTGCATACACTCAAGTTATATTCCAACGTTTTTAATTCCATAATACGCCCTCTGCTCTCTTGTTCAGTGTATCACACAAACATAAAAAAAGAGGGATTGTCTCCCTCTGTAAATCATTATTCAAATTCTTCCTTGCAGTCAAAGGATACGATGGGTGGATTTTTCCCACTTTCTTTTTCTGGTAAATAACGATACCAGAAATCATTGAATAATCGAAAGATTTCTTTGTGTTTTGCGGCAATGATGAAGATAGTAATCAAGACATAAACAGCTGATAAGATATCAGTGAATGCCCATAAAATGTCTGCTTCTACATTATAGAAAATTACACATGGCAACATATAATACAACATATAGAGTGGCATCATACGTTTATTACTTTCTGTATCCCCAAAGGCATAGTTCACAGATTTTTCACATGTATAATACATTCCAATAATCGTTGTCCAGGCAAATACAGTAATCGCAATAGCTGTAAGTTTTCCACCTATACTTCCATAGGCATTGGTAAAGGCAATCGTCGTAAGAGCTCCACTGGTAGCATCACTTGTTGTATACGATCCAGTCATGATGATAGTAAAGGCCGTAATGGCACAAATGATAAAGGTATCAATCATAACTTCTCCCCAACCCCATAAAGATTGACGCATTGGGTGATCGGTACGAGCAGAGGCATGGGCAATCATTCCATATCCAGTTCCGGCATCATTGGAATAAATTCCACGGGCTACCCCAAATTGAATTGCTTGTCGAACAGTCGCTCCGGCAAATCCACCTACGGCAGCTGCTGGATGAAAAGCACTATGAATAATTAAAGAAACAACCGCCGGGATTTGTTGGAAGTTTAAAATGATAACACCTAATCCCATAATGATATATAACGTCGCCATAATTGGAACTGCTTTTGACATCACTGCAGAGATTCGTTTTAATCCTCCCCAAATTGTAACGAAACAAGTAATTCCAATAACTACTACGGATACAATATTTGGTAATCCAAAAGCTTCAGACATAGAACTGGTAACGGCTTCTGTTTGCACACAACAAGTCCATGGCCCAAACAAAAAGGCAAAAACCGCTAATACAACCGCTCCTTTTTTCCATCCAAAGGCATTCTTTAAAGTAAAAGAACGATCACAAATATATTCATCCATGGATTCTTTATAATGTTCACGATATCTTTGCCCAATGATAATTTCACACGCTTTGGTTGAAATCCCAAAGAAAGCAGATACCCACATCCATACTAGAGCTCCGGGTCCCCCACTGACAATCGCAGTAGCCACCCCACTAATATTTCCTGTTCCTACTGTATTAGCCAAAGCTGTACAAGCGGCGCGGAAACCAGAAATACTTCCTTCTCCTTCTCCGGAAGAAAACATACTTCCATATGTATTCTTAAAGTTAAAAATAATCTTTCTTTGATAACGGAATCTAAAGGCCAGTGACAAAATAATTCCTGTTGCCAATATTAACACCGTCATCCATGAGCCCCACATAAAGTCATCAATCCGATATAAAATCTCCGTAATTCTATCCATATCCAATTCCTCTTTCTCAATAAAACCATTCTATCAAAATAAAAGAGGTCCTAGTAGACCTCAATTTCAAATACCTGATATAAACTCATTTTATAATGACTTATTTAGATATTGTTCTTTAGCTTGGACAACTTGTTGAATTTGATCCACATCGGTTGTACAACATCCACCAACAGCAACCGCCCCTGCTTCTAGATATTCCGTTGCATACGAACCAAAATCTAAGATATCTTCCGGCTGTGTCCAAGTTTTTGTCTTGGCATCATAAATTAAACCACTATTTGGATAGACTCCAATTGGTAAATCTGTTCCTTGTTTCATTTCTTTAATAAGACTAGCCACATATTCTGGTTTCGTACAATTGACACCAACCATTTGTAATCTTGGATAACCAGTCGATAGTTCTTTCACACATTCTTGAATTTCTTTTCCTTCATTAATATGTTTTCCATCTTTACAAGAAAAGCTAATCCAATAATCCAATCCTATTTCTTCACAAATTTGTGCGGCGATTTTTGCTTCATGGAAAGAAGGTTGTGTTTCAATTAATGCCACATCGGCTCCAGCTTCTTTTACTGTTTCAAGTCTTCTTCTATGGAAAGCGTCCAATTCTTCATCCGAAATATGATAATCTCCTGTATATTCTGAACCATCGGCTAAATACGCACCATATGGCCCAATTCCAGCCAAACAAACTGGATAGACTCTTCCATTCTCTTTTCCTTCTTCATTCCACCATTGCTCTCTAGCTTCTAAAAAGATTTTAAT
>CADBTK010000076.1 GCA_902797585.1 Erysipelothrix rhusiopathiae | reverse complement strand
TAGCTTTTCGTACAATTGCCAGAGACTTTCATGCAGGACTAGTCTGCAATGAAATGGTTAGTGATAAAGCCATCTTCTATGGTTCTAAAAAAACAGAAGACATGTGTATTTCTGATCAAGCGGATCATCCAGTTAGTTTCCAATTATTTGGTCATGACATCGATTCATGTGTGTATGCAGCAAAATATTTAGATACACAAACAAATTGTGACATCATAGATTTCAATATGGGATGTCCTGTTAATAAGGTCATTAAAGCACAAGCTGGATCTTATCTTATGAAAGATGTAGCGTATGCCAAAGAGTTGGTATCTAACATTGTGCAAGCAGTAAACAAGCCAGTGACTGTTAAAATGCGTTTAGGATTTGATAAGGACCATATTAATTGTGTACAAATGGCTCAAGCAATGGAACAAGTGGGTGTTCAAGCAATCACGGTTCATGGACGAACACGCAGCCAAATGTATGAAGGCCAAGCAGATTGGGATTGGATTGCTCGTGTTAAAGAAGCAGTTAAAATTCCCGTGATTGGAAATGGGGATATTAAAAGTGTAGAAGATTTCCAAAAGCGTTTAGAGCAAACAAATGTCGATGGCATTATGTTAGGAAGAGGAATTATCGGAAATCCTTTCTTAATTCAAGATTGTGTAGATTCGTTAGAAGGAAAGAGTCATACATATACATTGGAACAACGAATGGAATTATGTTTAAAACATGCCCAACTATTATCACAATTAAAAGGGGAAAAAACTGCCATTCGTGAAATGAGAGGATTGGCCTCTTGGTATTTTAAAGGATTACCTCATTCTCATCCATTTAAAAATGCCTGCAGTAGTATGAATTCATTGGACGAATTAAAAGACATACTACAATCTTATTTAAATCAAGAATGAAAAATGAAGTTGGACAAGACATACGTCCAACTTTTTTGTGATATTTCGATAAAACGATCCAAATTGTAAGGGTTTACTTTTCTTGTTTTTGTGGTTTAAAAAGGATGGGTTGTTTTATATAATAGATAGTGATAAGGAGGTCTTTTATAATGGACCAAAAACAATTAACTGCCTTTTTTGAAGGGCGCGATTTATACGCCTATCATATGTTTGGTGCACATATAGAGAAAGATGGGGTCAACTTTACTCTTTATGCGCCAAATGCGCAAACTATTTCTTTGATTGGAACATTTAATGACTGGGATGAAAATGCTCATGTTATGACAAAAGATGATGCTGGAATTTGGCATGTCTTTGTCAAAGGAGCAAAAGTTGGAGATTCCTATAAATATCGTGTAACCCAATCAACAGGAAATGTAGTCGATAAAATGGACCCATACGCATTCTATAGTGAATTGCGACCAAACACTGCTAGCATTGTAGCGGATTTAAGTTACGATCAATGGAGTGATCAAAAATGGTTGGAAAATAGAAGTAAAGGATTTGACCAACCTGTCAACATTTATGAATTACATGTAGGTTCTTGGAAAAAAGATGAAGGAGAAGAATTTATTTCTTATGCCGACATCGAACAAGATTTAATCGCACATTGTAAAAAGCATAATTATACTCATGTTGAAGTAATGCCTTTGTGTGAATATCCATTTGATGGATCATGGGGATATCAATGTACAGGATATTTTTCCAGCACTGCTCGTTATGGAACGAACCAAGACTTAATGCATTTTGTGAATGAATTACATAAAGCGGGTATTGGAGTCATTATGGACTTTGTTCCTGTTCACTTTGTGACAGATAACTATGCTTTGGCAAAATTTGATGGAACAAGTTTGTATGAATATGAAAAAGAACATGATGCAAACTCTCAATGGGGAACATACAATTTCGACTTATGGAAAGAAGAAGTGCGTTCTTTCTTAATGTCTGCTGCTAATTTCTGGATTGATATATATCACTTTGATGGATTACGCATGGATGCCATTAGTAATGCGATTTTCTGGCATGGAGACAAACGCAATGGAGTCAATGAAGGAGCTTGTAACTTCATGAAACGTATGAACTTTATGTTGAATGAAGAATACCAAGGAAAAATCATGTTGATTGCGGAAGACTCAACTGACTTTGCGGATGTGACAAAATCAACATTCGATGGTGGATTAGGATTTGATTATAAATGGGATTTAGGTTGGATGAATGATACCTTGAATTATTTCAAGATGGATCCAATTTATCGTCAATGGCACCACTATGATTTAACATTCTCTATGGCTTATTTCTATTCTGAAAAATTCATTATGACTTTCTCTCACGATGAAGTCGTGCATGGAAAAGCTACTATTGTTGATAAAATGTGGGGAAGTTATGAAGATAAATTTGCCCAAGCTCGTGCACTATACACATATATGTATGCGCACCCGGGTAAAAAATTAAACTTCATGGGGAATGAAATTGGACAATTAAGAGAATGGGATGAAACAAAGAGCTGTGATTGGTTCTTATTAGAATACCCAATGCACGATGCATTCCAAAAATTCTTACAAGATTTAGAAGGTATTTATGCCAACAATAACGCCTTCTGGAAACATGATTATGACGGACAAAGTTTTGAATGGATTGATGCCGACAACAAAGAAAAAAACTTATATTCCTTTGTGCGTAAAGGTGAAAAGAAAGACTTTGTGATTATCATGAACTGTTCAACCAACCCTTATGACAATGTACAATTTGGTGTATCTGTCATGGGGCAATATAAAGAAATCTTGAATACACAATGGTCAAAATATAATGGTAATTATATTGATGACACACCTCAAAGTTGTCATGCGGTTCGTTTACCAAGAAATAATAGACCATATATGATTCAAGTGAGTGTACCTAGTTTAGGAGCAATTGTATTAGAAGTTGAACATGGAGAATAAAGCAGTATGACAAAAAAACTTGTGGCATTCTTTTCTGCGAGTGGAAAAACACGAACAAAAGCAGAAGAACTTGCACAAATAATGGATGCCGATCTTTTTG
>CADBTK010000075.1 GCA_902797585.1 Erysipelothrix rhusiopathiae | reverse complement strand
TATAAGTTAATAATGTATCGGTACTATGCTCTGGATGATAAATATATCCTAGTTCATTAAAGTTGTATAGTTGACTAATCTCTGTGACATTATGTTCAGCCATATAGCGAACCATAGATCCTCGAGCCATCTTGGCATAAACACCTTTTTCAATCAACTTCCCATTTTCTTCTTGGCAAAAACGAACATCAATCATAGCTTTATATTTGCGAATGCATTTGGCATATTCTTCACTAGCTAAGTTTAAAATAGGTTCATCCAAACAAAGGGCTAGTTTATCGCCCCAGAATTGATATAAAGAACCATTTAGTCTTGTCTGCATTTCTAAACGATAGGGTTGAATGTTATCTAACGGTCGCAAGATTCCATACAATCCAGATAATATGAATAAATGGTTTTGGACATATTCAATCTGTTGATCAGTGAAAACTTCAGGAGCCATATATTGATATTGAATGCCGCTATAGCTTAATATGGCAGGACTTTTTTGATGATTGAAATCAAAGTTTTGAATGTTTTCATAAGCGGGAAGGGCGATCTTATCGGAACATTTCATAATTGCTTTGTATTGGTCATAGGTTAAATCTTGAAGTTGTTGGACCAATTGGTTCGCTTGGATTTCAAAGCGTGGTTGTGTTTGAATCTCGCTATAAAAATCTTCGACAATCCGCATTTGTTTGGCAGGAGAAATAATAATATTCATGTTCTCATTATATAAAAAAAGAGGATTTTAATCATCCTCTAAGATATGTTCTAAACTGACTTTTAATACGGAATGAATGTGTTCATCATCCAATGAGTAATATACTGTTTTTCCTTCTTTTCTAGATTTGATAAGTTTTGCGCTTTTCAAAGCTTTTAATTGATGGCTTGCTGCTGATCTTGACATCCCAGATACATTGGCTAAATCACTGGCACAAAACTCTCCAGATTCTAAAGCCATTAATAGTTTTAAGCGAGTGGAATCTCCCATCACTTTAAAGAAATCAGCTAAATCAAAGATATCATTTTCTTTTGGCATTTGTTCCAATGCTTTTTGATAGAGTTCTTTATTTTGGATTTCGTACAATACATCTTTCTTTTCCATGTTTGTATTATAGCATACCATTGACAACACAAAGAATGGGTGTATGATAATAGTAGAACAGTTGAATAACTATTCAACTATAAGGAGATGTCTATGAAACGAACATTTAAATTTGAAATTGATTGTGCAAATTGTGCGGCAAAAGTAGAAAGTGCCATCAATAAAATAGATGGAGTGAACCAAGCACGTGTAAACTTCATGACAAAAAAACTAATTTTGGATGCAGAGGATGACAAATTTGAATCTATTCTTAAACAAGCCCAAGAAGTTGCGAAGAAAGTAGATAGTGATGCAGAAATCTATGTTTAGTCAATTGACGAAGAAACAAAAAAAGATGGCCGGCCAAATAGGGATTGGAGCCACTCTTTTTGTATTAGGACTCGTGTTTCGTGAAACTAACATTGTTTCGTTGGTTTTATTTGTAGGGGCATATGTTGTTTTAGGAAAAGATATTTTAAAAAAGGCATGTATCAATATCCAAAATAAACAAATCTTTGATGAGAATTTTTTGATGAGTATTGCTAGTGTTGGTGCTTTTCTTTTAGGAGAATACTCTGAGGCCGTTGCGGTTTTATTGTTTTACCAAATTGGAGAATGGTTTCAATCCGTGGCGGTGGATCATTCACGCAATAGCATTGCCGAATTAATGGATATCCGTCCTGATTATGCCAATATCCAACAAGGAGATGTACTTGTTCAAATAAATCCATATGACATCAAAAAAGAAGATGTAATCCTTGTTCAACCAGGGGAAAAGATTCCTTTGGATGGGATCGTTATAGAAGGACAATCTGTCTTGGATACCTCCGCTTTAACAGGAGAGTCTTTACCAAGAAATGTTAATGTTGGAGATGAAGTAGTTAGTGGATGTATTAATACGAGTGGGTTATTACATATAAAAGTTACTAAGGAATTTGATGAATCAACGGTATCAAAAATCTTAGATATGGTAGAAAATGCATCCAATCGCAAGAGTCAAAGTGAGGACTTCATTACCAAATTTGCTCGTTACTATACACCAATTGTCTGTGGACTGGCTTTAGTATTAGCTATTATTCCATCGATTATCACAAAAGAACCGAGTGTTTGGATTTATCGAGCATTAACATTTCTAGTTATCTCTTGTCCATGTGCTTTGGTCATTAGTGTGCCACTATCTTTCTTTGGTGGAATTGGTGGTGCCAGTAAAAGAGGTATTCTAGTTAAAGGGTCTAATTTTTTAGAAGTCTTATCCAAAGTAAAGGTAATTGTAATGGATAAAACAGGAACGTTAACACAAGGGAAGTTTAGCGTTACTGGATTATATCCTATGAATTGTACCAAAGAAGAATTGTTAGAATTAGCAACGACCATGGAAGCCTATAGTACGCATCCAATAGGACAATGTATTAAAGAGGCATATGGGAAAAAGATAGAAACCAATCATTTAAAAAATCTACAAGAGATTGCAGGAAAAGGAATATCTGCGCAACTTCACGGTCATTCTATTTTATTA
>CADBTK010000074.1 GCA_902797585.1 Erysipelothrix rhusiopathiae | reverse complement strand
GTAAAGACAGTAAATTTTTCATCAAAGCCATCAACTTTAAAGTCAACGTGCGCTCCATAAGATCGACCAATCCAGTTTCTTTGCATTTCTTTTGTACTATCTGGCCAATCAATATCATCCAATCCTTCTAATAAGCGATCGGCATATTTTACAATGTCGATGACCCATTGTTTCATATTCTTACGAACAACAGGATATCCTCCACGTTCACTTTTTCCATCAATAATTTCATCATTGGCAAGAACGGTTCCTAATTCTTCACACCAGTTCACAGGCATATCCACACATTTTGCCAATCCATCTTCAAACAACAATTTAAAGATGTATTGTGTCCACTTATAGTAAGATGGGTCACTGGTAGATACTTCTCGATCCCAGTCATAAGAAAAACCTAAATTCATCAATTGACCTTTGAAAATTTCAATATTATCTTTTGTGAATTGATCTGGATGATTTCCTGTTTGAATCGCATATTGTTCGGCTGGCAATCCGAAGGAATCAAATCCCATTGGGTGAAGTACATTGTACCCTTCCATTCGTTTCTTTCTAGATACAACATCGGTTGCGGTATATCCTTCAGGATGCCCTACGTGAAGACCAGCTCCACTAGGATATGGAAACATATCCAATGCATAGAATTTAGGTTTACTAAAATCCCAAACATCGGTTTTAAATGTTTCATTATCTGCCCAATACTTTTGCCATTTCTTTTCGACTTCTTTATGGTTATACATACACGTCCTCCTTCTCATAAAAAAACGCCCTTAATCTAAGGACGTAAATTACGCGGTACCACCTTAGTTCACATTTCTGTGCCCTCAAATCCTTTAACGCAGGAATACGGATAGTTCACTCCTCAGCAAGTTCAAAGAGTCATCCTCACTGATTTTCACCTGCCATCAGCTCTCTACAAAGTCTTTCTCTTTTACTACTCTGATTCAACGCTTTATGCGTGTATTTTATCGTTTTTTTTAATGTGAGTCAATATCCAGACCACAAATCAAATCGCCTTGATAATAGACTTTCATTTCAATATATCGATCTTGTTTCTGATAGCTACAAAGAATATATGTATCACAATCGGTAAAAAGCACATCGATGTCTTGAATAGATTTGGATACTTGTTTAATCTTCTGTTTAGACAATTGACATCGATCAATATATTCATTGTGTTCAATCATCCCTTTTGCTTGTGAAATACACGATAAATCCAGAGTGCTTTGTTTTTGAGATAAGAGTAATTGTCCACTTTGTATGGAATAAAGAGATACTAAAGATAGTGTTTGAACGGTAATGGCTAGACACAATAAACTAATTCCATTGGAAAAGCCATTAATTGATTTGAAATGTATACACTTTTTCTGCTTTTGAAAAAGACAGGTATAAAGATTCTTGTTTTTCAAAAAAAGAAGCGTCATCAATGTTTTCCATAAGAATCTGATATCCTTCTTGTTTAACCAAACGGTTTTTATCAAATCCAATTTCAATTGTTTCATGATTGTATTCATAAACACATCGTTCTTGTTTGACCTCCCATACATCTGCACATGCTAACATTTGGCGAATTTGAAGAATGGCTAATTGTTCTTGCGTTGTTTGTGGCAATTGAATCAAATGAAATTGCACTTGAAATAGCAACAGACATAAAAGTGAAACCACCATAGAAACCATCAAGGCAACTAGAGCTTCAATCAGAGTAAAACCATTGCGTTTCGATTTGTTCATCAATCCAACAATCCCTTCCACCATCAATTGTCTGCACCATTACTACAACCAATAAAGTACAAACACTGACAATCAACATGGCCAAAAGTGCTTGAATTAGAATAAACCCATTCTTATTCAATGCGCATTCTCCCACTTCCTAGTTGAAGAATGATCTTTTTCGTTTGCGTTTTGTTATGGCAAACAATGGTACCTGCTTTTGAGATATTCCCACTGGCATTAAAATGAAAATTAATAGGTTCACACGAAACAGAGAACGGATATTCCATGATTTGATCATTCAATACAATCCCTTGTTCCAAGATATCTACTACTTGTGTATTCTTTGTTACATATGCTATTTGTTGACTTGTCACAAGTTGTGTTTGAAGTTGTTTCATAAATAAATACAAAGGCGTTTGGGCAGTGGCATAAAAAATAGTGGTTACTAAACTTACAATTAATAACACCAACAAAGACTCAATGAGAGTAAAGCCATTATTTCGCTTGTGCTTGGCCATCAACAATCACGACCTTTTTACCATTGGGACATGTATCTTGCCCCTTTTTTAAATATCCCTTTTCTATAAGTTGACTAACATTGGTTGGTGTTTTCTCATTTTCTATTTCATACAATAAGATTTGAGAATCCACAATTTCTACTAATGCTTGGCACCCTTTCCCGCGAATAATTGTCTCTTTTTGTTGGATATTGGGCAGTGTTATCAACAACAATAATGCCACCACCAACATAACAATCATCATTTCTAGAATTGTAAACGCATTTTTCTTCATTTTGTCCTCCTTAAAAAGTTTCCAACATATTGAGTGGCCCCAACAAGATTTGATAGAACAAAAAGATTAAGATGGCCACCATTCCATATGAGAATAATTGAAATATTCTAGATGCAGCACTTACCTTCTTTTCTAGTTCATATAGCGTCTTTTCTTCATAGGCATGTAATAAAGAATCTATTTCTTTTGACTTTATCCCAATCGATACAAAACGAATGAACACTGGATCTAGTCGATGAATTTTATGTAAACAATCCATAAATGAAATTCCTTTTTTAAAATAAGAAGAAAACTGATTCGCCATCATTTTCACCGAAAGATTAAAAGGCATCCTCTCCATTACTTCGATACATTGAGTACTGGTCAATCCATGTTGATGAAGTTGTCGATAGAGAGTTGAAAATTCATAGCTGACCATTTGTTTCTGAAAAGAATAATGAGATAATGCCAATTCCACTTTTGTACTATTTTGACCATAAACAATAATCACAACCAAAGCCACGATTCCTAATAATATGACGGAATACACATAGAATAAGGAATGAACCAAGGTAATTACAGATGGTTGTAAATACATCTGCATAACCGGTAGAATGGTCCAAGTAAAAAAGAGGATTAAAAAATAAGAAAACCCAATTAGGAAGAAAGGATAGAGTGTCTGTTTAATGAGTGCTGATTTTAATCCACTATGACCTTTTCGAATAGAGTGGACACAATCAATACATTCTTGAAGGCTTAAAGCAGAAGATAAAACAGATACATATTGGAAAAATTCGGAATCGTGGCCCACGAATAAATCGGAAAACTTCTTTCCTTGTTGAAGATAATCAAATATAGCTTTGGAATCTTCAAAACAAAGTTCAATTCCCGTCATCACATCCAATCCATGATTGGTTAAAAAAATAAATTGTGAAATCTCATGTTCAGAGATCGTGCAAATCGTAGAGGGCTTGTTGGTCAAGGACACTTCCGTGTTCAATCGCTTGAGAAATGATTTGAGATAACCCTTTATGGGTCGGTGTGTATTGTCGGTTTTGAATGGCATACAATAAATCTTCCTTTTCTAGCACTTCATACAAACACGTGCGTCCTTGACTTGGGCGAGAATAAATACGTTGAGCAATGACAGAGGTTAGCGTATTACGCAACTCAAAAGGATCTATCCCAAAATCAATCAGTCTTTCAATACTTTCCAAAGCATTTTTAGCATGAAGCGTAGTGAATACTAAATGACCTGTCAAAGCAGCACGAATCACCATACGAGCCGTATAGGCATTACGCGTTTCTCCAATAAAAAGAATATCTGGGTCATGTCGCAACAACTCTTCTATTCCCTTTTCATACGTCAGCCCCATGGTTTCATTGACTTGGATTTGAAGATAGGAAGAGTCTTCGATTTCAATTGGATCTTCTAAAGTAACAATCTTATATCGTTTCTGTTTGGCAATTTCATGCAAGAGTGCATGAATGGTCGTAGTCTTTCCTGAATTGGTCGGTCCACTAAAGACTAGTAATCCTTGTCTCATTTTACATAAAGAATAGAAATAATCAGTGATTCCTTCTTGGTTCGATAAGTTTTCAATGGGCATTTGGACATCTGTTTGAAGTAAACGCAATACACCGGTTTCCATCTTATGATTGGAAATGACACTGAAACGACAAAATATTAATCTCTCTTTAAATGACCAATCAAATTGTCCACTTTGAGGAACAAAGGGGTTGGTTAAATCTAGATTGGCACGAAACTTAAGATATTCAAACAATCCAGGATTCCACAAATCTTGATGGACATCTTCCATTCCCGTTGGTGTGCGCAATGAAAGTTTTAATTGTCCTTGTTGGAGAACAAAATGAATATCACTGCAATGTTTTTCTAATGCCAATCGTATAAGAGCATTCAATAATTCTTCCATCATATCCATACTCTAATACGATGAAAATAACAAAAGCGACAAAAAAAGATGACCTTTTTTGATCATCTTAGATAAGGATTCCATTGTTTTTCTTGATTAAGGGTTGTTTTTGGACCATGGCCTGGATAAATATCATAATCCACATCATACATTTTTACTTTTTCTAAAGAGGCCATCATTTGATTGAGATTGCCTCCTGGTAAATCTGTTCGACCAATCGATCCTTGAAAGATTGTATCTCCCGCAAACATTTGATCATCGAAAATAAATAAACTCGATCCTGGTGAATGACCAGGGGTATGTACCATTTTAAATGTAAATGGTCCGATTTCATGAATTCCTGGCAACATAGGTAAAGCTTTGTTTGTGGCACGCCAAGGAATCATAAAAGACTGTGACCCATTTTGGACAGGATCTGTTAATGCATCCACTTCTTTAGGATGAATATAAACAGGCACATCATATTTATCCACTATCGCATCCACTCCTTGTATATGATCAAAGTGTGCATGTGTTAATAAAATGGCATCCAATTGTGCTTCATTCTCTTCTAGGATGTAATCTAGTTGTGGGAATCGATCCCCTGGATCAATGATAAGTGCATGTCCTTTTTCAATCAATACATAACAATTGGTTTGGACCGGTCCCAAACAATACATTAATACTTTCATGTCAATAAACATAAAAAAGACCCGTATGAGTCTTTCTTATTTTTTCTCCTTATGTTCCGTTTTTTGATTACATTTTGGACAATATTTGTTGATTGTCATACGGTCCGGATGTTTTCTTTTATTACGAGTACCGATGTAGTTTTCTTCACCACATACAGAGCACTTAAATGTTATACGATCTCTTACCACAGTCTGTCCTCCTTATTTAATAGCGTAGTAATTGTATCAAATGATACTTGTTTGTGCAAGTTTATTCTGTGACTGGATATAAACTGAAATAACGATTCAATACAAGCGGCGTTACTTCATAACTACAGATATTTGGCGCCACATTTTGTTCGTTAATACTAGAGGTTGGAGCTACACAGGCAAAGGATACTTCTGGCTTATCATATGGTGCATATCCAACGAATACAGCCGTTGTCCATTCCGTTACCTCGGCAGTTCCTGTTTTCCCTGCAATACCTTCCGACATTTTTTGTAAAGCCTCACTCGCATTTCCAGCTAGCACACAATCTCTAAATCCCATCTGCACACGTTCTAGGTATGCTTTGTTCTTTTCTGGAAGAACATTTCGAACTTGACCAGGACCTGTTTGAATAACTTGTTCACTATTTACTTCTCGAATGCTTTGCATCAAAGTTGGTTTATATAAAGTCCCTCCAGTGGCAATGGTTGAAACATAAGTCAACAATTGAACGGGTGTATACATATCCAACTGTCCAATGGAGTAGTTTAATAACATCCCTGGTTCACTAACATTCCCCATATATCCACTGGCCTCATCTGGTACATCTAGACCCGTTTTATTTCCAAGGCCAAACATAGAATAATAAGAACGCATCTTATTCACCGTTCCTTGGATATCACTAATTCCTAATGGTCCTCCCGGCTCATAAGTGGCTCCTCCTAGACGGATGGCAATATTAAACATATAAACGTTACTCGATACAGATAAAGCTTTGACATCATTAACCGCTCCATGGTCTTCATAACTGGCAAACTCTTGTCCGGCAATATTCATGACCGAGTCCATAATGATTTCATCTGGTTTAATGACCTTTTCACTTTCCCCCATATAAACTGTGGCTCCCTTAATACTAGATCCTGGGTTGGCCAAACTTTGATAACAACCAGAGGCAAAGTATGTCATCTTCTTATTGTCTAAGTTTATTTGGTATCCACTCATCGCAATGATTGATCCATCGTTTGGATTTTCCATTGCCATAAATAAGCTGGAGAAGTTTTCACGGTTTTGTGTTCCCGCATATGTTTCTAACGTTTGTTTGATAATGGCATCTAATTCTTGTTGCATATCGATATCAATCGTTAAATAGATGTCATTTCCTTTCATGGCTTGCCGTGTAATATTACGATGAGCCAATCCTTTGGAATCATAAGTAATAATAGATTCTTGGGCCGTTCCTGCTAGTACATCGTTGTATTGGAATTCAAGCCCTGATTTCCCTACGGTTGAGTTATATTGATATCCTTTTTGTAAGTAATATTCTGCATTTTCTTGTGGCAATCCTTCCGTATTAGTAGAAACAGTACCTAATACATCAGATAGCGTTTCTTTATAAGGATATTCTCTCTTCCATCCTCCAAAGTCTACATCAAATCCTGGAAATTCTGTTTTATGTTCTACTAAATAGGAAACATCTTCATCACTAACATCTTCAATGATGACATTTTCTTGCCCACTGGATGCATTTTTAATCATACGATTGTATACAACGGCTGTTTTTAATTCTGAATCGGACATTTCTTCGATTTCATCATCCCCAATTCGTTTCAATAATAATGCATACCGTTGAGACTCTGCATTGGCACCCCATTGACCACTGGAATATTCTTCATATTCTTTTTCAGTCATCAAGTGGTTAGCACGATATTGTGGATCTTTACGATCTAAGAATGACTTATGCGTAATATAAGCTTCTTTTTTCTCTGTTAATGAAATGTCTGATTTTTTTATATTAAAGACTTCTACAATACGACCTGCATATAATTCATAATCATCTTGGCTCATATTTTGTGGCGATGTATATACAATATTATGAGAGACAACAGTAGCCGCTAATACTTTCCCATTGCGATCATAAATCTGTCCACGAGGAGCTGTGATATATTGACGAATCGATGTATAATCATCTTTTTTTGCAGTATATGAATCGTGTTGAATCACTTGAATATAGAATAGACGTAAAAATACAACTAAAAAGGCAACCAAAATAAGTATAGAAAAACCAAGTATACGTTGTGATACTTCTTGGTCAATATTTACTATGGGGTTACTCTTTTTTCTTATTGCCATAAAATCCTCTTTTATCAATCTATTATACAACAATTCATTTTCTTTTGTTTAATATAAAAAATGGATATAATGAGAATGTAGAATTGAGGGATATTATGAAACGAAATCAAACACGCAGTGTCCGTGTTAGAGACATCACATTGGGTGGAAATGATCATGTCATCATTCAATCCATGTGTAATATTAAAACCAGTAATGCTCAAGCAGTGATTGATCAAATCCATTATTTAGAAACTTTGGGATGTGAAATGATTCGCGTCAGTTGTATGGATATGGACGATGCCCACGCAATAAAAACCATTGTAGAAAATATCCATATTCCTTTAGTTGCGGATATTCACTTTGACTATAAACTAGCTCTAGCTGCCATTGAATCAGGGGTTGATAAAATCCGTTTAAATCCAGGAAATATTGGTGCAAGAGAAAATGTAGAAGCAGTTGTTAGAGCATGTAAAGAAAAAAATGTTCCAATTCGTATTGGAATTAATAGTGGTTCTTTAGAAAAAGATATTCATGAAAAATATGGAAAACCAACTGCGCAAGGAATGATTGAAAGTGCCAAACGTCATATAGACATATTAGAAAGCATGGATTTCTATGACACAGTTCTATCATTCAAATCAAGCGATCCCCTTCTTTGTATTGAAACGTATCGCCTTGCTGCAAAAACATTTGATTATCCACTACACTTAGGCGTTACAGAAGCTGGAAGTGTTATGACCAGTGCCATAAAATCTAGTTTAGCATTAGGTTCCCTACTATTGAATGGCATCGGAAATACCATTCGTATTAGTGTTAATGGAAGTTGTGATAAAGAAATTGCGATTGCTAAGGAATTGTTGAAAAGTTGTGGATTAAAAAATGATGTGCCTGACTTAATAGCTTGTCCAACTTGTGGAAGAACGCAATGGGATATTGAACCAGTTGTAGCTGAGATAGAAGACTATTTAAAAAATGTTCATAAGAATGTTACAGTAGCTATCATGGGATGTGCTGTCAATGGTCCAGGCGAAGCCAAACATGCCGATATTGCCATTGCTGGTGGTATCAAAGAAGGACTTCTCATCAAAAAAGGCGTAGTCATTGAAAAAGTTAGCCAAGATAAAATCATTCAACGTTTAAAAGATGAAATCGATGCTTATTAAAAGCGAGAGTTTTAACTCTCGCTTTTGTCATTCTTCGGTTTCAGAAATTGGATCACTTGCTCCATTTAACATATCTGCCAAAGATGTATCAATCATAAATGTATTCGCATTATATACATACATCACTTCATTGATCATATCCATATCAATACGCAATTGAACATCGTCAAAATAATAACGAGGATCCACTACCGTAATCGTACGATAATATGGAATTAAGAATGGAATCAATGCATTGGCATAACTATCTTTAATCAACAATAAGTGTTTATCAGAATCAGCTGTTGTTTCAATTTTCAACAACCCATGGTTTCCACCCATAAAAACCGTATAGGCATCACTGGTATTCAGTGCATCGGATACATATAATGTTGGTGATTTTTCACCCGTGGATTGATCAGTCATGATATATTCCACTTTTGACTTAGGAACATAAATATCAATTTGATCTTTAATATTTGTGCTTCCTGTTTGTTTAGACAATGTTCCTTTAAAGGAAGTAGTCACTGGATAAATCGTATAGGAATCTACATTCACATCCCCATATTCCATCACTTCATTTAATTGACTAAAGGCATAATAGGCACCTAGTGTTGTCCAGTGGTGATCGGTATGATAATACAAATATTCATTTTTATGCTCTTCTAAAATAGGGCGAATATCTACTTTTTCTATACCCGAACTAATAGACTTATAAAAATCATCAATTTGTTGGTTTTGATCAATGGTATAAGCCCCTCTAGGTAATTGATCTTGCCAAATATTGGCAGCTGTTGGTGCTAATAAGAAAGTTGTTTGAAGATTTCGTTCTTGATAGAAGTCATTGATTGCTTTTTTATTACGTTCCAATTGTTTGGTATTTGGTTCATTGATATCTTCAATCAATCCATTTTTTCCTAGAAAAACAGATTCTATTTTCTTATTCCCAGTCAATTTTTGTGTCCAATATTTCATATGGATAAACATTTGACGTCCCACAAATTGATCAGAGAACCAAGCATCTAAGTTTTGATTGAATGTACCAGAAGACAAATCTGTCAATGATAAGGAAGGAAACGTTTGTAAAGAACGATTCTCTTGATCGGATTGTTTCTTATCTGGCCAAACAATATTGATTAGGAAAATTGCGCACATGAAAATGAGAAGTATTTTTCCTAAGTAAATTCCAAGTCGTTGAGACCGTTTCATTTTCATACGCTTTTCTCCTTTCTAGAATGCTGAATATAAGAATGATTGGTACGTAGATCCAACAATAAATGCTACGCACAATAGAAATACAATGGAATACATCGCCAACATGATGCGTTGTCCCAATTTTTTATATTTTACAAGTACATAAGCTTGTACATTTTCAAATATATCGTATGTAAAGATAAATCCTACAATATATAGAATTAAGTGTGTCCATAATTCAAAGATTGCCTTTCCATCGATGAACCCTTGTGCTCCAATACCTATCATACGTCCTAAATTTTGGAAAGATTCGATAAGTGTCGGAGAAAAGAAGAAGACAAATCCGATCACCGCAACAATAAAGGTATATACTCTTGATACGCCTTCATTTTGTTTCAAGAAATCTCCAATGACAAATCTTTCCAACAATAATAAGGCTCCAAAATATAATCCCCAAAGTATAAATGTCCAGTTTGCTCCATGCCAAATTCCTGTACATAACCATACAATTAGGATATTACGAATATAGGCATTTTGACCTTTACGATTTCCACCCAATGGAATATAAAGATAATCTCTAAACCAAGTCGATAAAGAAATGTGCCAACGACGCCAAAAGTCTTGCACGGAAATAGCTGATAGTGGATGGTCGAAGTTGATACCAAAATCAAATCCAAACATTTTCCCAATTCCAATAGCCATATCACTATATCCACTAAAATCATAGTATAGTTGTAATAAATAAGTAATAGCCATTAACCACGTTCCAATTACACTTTTAGAACTAGCCAAAGAAGCAAAGACAATCGCAAAATTATCCGCAAGAATGACTTTTTTAAATAGTCCTTTGATTAATAATAGCCACCCTGTTCCCACTTCTTTTCTTTCAATTGTTCTATGTTTTAACTGTGGTTGCATTTCGTGATAAGAGACAATGGGTCCCATGTTAATCTTTGGAAATAAAGATACATAAAGTGCATATTCTATAATATTATGACTGGCTTGAGAAGTATGATTGTATACATCAAAGATGTAACTTAATTCCATAAAGGTAAAGAAGGACAATCCAACCGGCAACATAATGTCAATTCCTTCTGAACCAAAAGTATTTAAAATAAAGTT
>CADBTK010000073.1 GCA_902797585.1 Erysipelothrix rhusiopathiae | reverse complement strand
CCTACAATGCCAGGGGCAACATTTGCCGGATGGAAACGTAGTGAAGATGCCAATGGAAACATTCTATATGAAGCAATGTGGCAAAAAACAGTGACATATATTGATCCCGTAACAGGAGCTGTATATATGGCTGTTACACCATTTGACTACAATGCAGCAGAACCTGCAGGACCAGCAAACCCAACTCGCGAAGGATTTGTATTCACTGGATGGACACGTACTGTAGATGAATTTGGAAACATTGTATATGAAGCACAATGGGCTCCAGTACAAGGTGAAAAAGCTTCTCCAACTCAAGTAACAAGTGGAGTACAAACAGATACTCAAACTGGACTTGGATTCTTCTCAACAGTCATGTTAGGTAGTCAAGGACTATTAGCTGGATTACGTCGTAAGAAAAAAGACGACCAATAAAATTACAAAGAACAATGGACGAAAGGTTCATTGTTCTTTTTTTTGAGGAATAAAATTATAAAATATTCATAAGTATTGATTTATATGTAACTTTAAATAAAAACTGTAGCATGTTAAAATTTAGATAAGGATTAAATACTTTGGAGGATTAGATAATGAACAAGAACAAAAAAATCCAATTATTGAAGGTTCTTGCCTTTCCTGCAACAGCTGCTTTTACTTTTGGTATTTTTGCAGCTGATATTCAAGCGGAAGGTGTAGATCAAGAACCAGCAATGCAAGAAGAAGAGAATAATAATACTGCCTCTTCTCTTGATGCAGACCCTGTTTTAAATACAAATGAAGCAGAGCCTAAAGAATTAATCGCACCATCTGATTGTGACCCTGAATCTGGTATCCAAGGGGTATATCTAGGTGAATGGTCAATGGTTGGTGAAAATGGTGTTATGTTGATGAATGACAACCTAGGATTTACTGGAGACAACGTAACAGTCGAAGTAGAAGGGGATTACTTATATGTAGGTGATTTCAGTAATGCAGATTCGGAAAGACAAGCAATCCGTGTTCGTCTTCCTGAAGGAGAAACTTGGTCTTATCAAGATGGAGTTACAAATAGCCATGGAGCTACTGTCGTTACAGATTATAGTGATAGTGGATATGGTTCTGCCATTGTAGATGGAGCCGATTACTATATTGAAACAAAACTATTGACAAACAATCCAGATAACTATGAATTGGAAACGCCTTATCAAATCAAAGCGCGTGATATTTTAGTTCCAGGAAAAGCTACTATCACTTGGAAAAATGGGGCGGTAACACAAGATGGAACACTTTGTAATGTGAAATTGGTGGTGACCAACATTCGTATCCGTGTTTTAGATAATGGTAATGTTGTACAATCAGGTATTGAAAATACTTTACTTGGAGGATCGAATAAATCATTAATTGCCCATGTTTATACATATGACGAAAATGGTCCATTGAGTGGAAAACAAGCATTAGGAGCGGATTACCAAGTAGATGTTTCTATTACTCCTTCGGATGGATCTAGTTTAGCCGAACATGGGGCTACACAAATGATTTATTACTATATTGATGCCGATGGTCAAGATAAATTGAATCATGGTATGGGTGCAGAGGGTCCTTATGTAAATGATGCGGATCACAATGGTACGAAAGCGGAGTCACTACGTATTATTAGTGGAGCCAAAGGTCCAATGATCATTTATGATCGTGAAGTAGAATTTGATAATCCACAACAATATAGACCAGAAACAGATTACGATAGTTTTACGGTTTATGAATGGAACTATTTACGTCAAGATCCTCAATATTTCTTTAACGAACAACGTCTAAAAGATTCTGGTGGAACTTGGTTTGCTGGTGCGCATAGAACCCAACCTAACAAAACAGGACAAGGTATGGTTAATGATGCGGGTGAAGATCCAGAAACATATACAGGATTTGTTATGTTGGTAGATCCAGCCGGGTTTTCATTCCGTGTAGCGATTAACCAATTAAATACTTACTTATTAGCACAAGCTAGCTTTAACCCAAAAATTCGTGTTGTGAATGAAGGGCCTTATCCAAACACAATTACCACAACAGATGATAGTGCGGATAATGAATCTGCGGATCAAAGTTCACAACCTAGAAAAAACCCAACTTCTGTAGATGGTTCTAAAGGACCGGATGCGCAAACGGATAACCAAGATTACACATATCGTTCTCCTTGGAAATCGAAAAAGACAATTAAAGCAAAATCAGAAGATGGATTTGCGATTTCTAAAATTACGATTAGTAAAGGTGTCTTAGATGAAGATGTAGATTTAGAAGTGATTAATGTTGCTGATATTCCAGTAGGTGGCTCAAAAGAATTAAGTAATCATCCAGGAATGGTCATCCGTCGTATTTCGGAAACAGAAGTTGAAGTGGATGTGTTGGAAGAATATACAGATGAAAATGGTCGTTCACAAAAAGGTTTCATGACAAACCATACTCTTAAATTTAGTTCTGTTAAACGTCCAGAAGCAACACCGGATAAAACAGTAGATTACGAAGATGAACCACAAAATGGAGAACCTACATTCACTGCTGATCCTAAATCGATACCAGAAGGAGCCACTGAAAACAAAATTGAAAAAATTACTTTAGTGGATGACAAAGGAAATGAAGTAGATAGCATTGAAGTTCCTGGAGAAGGTTTATATTTATTGAATGAAAATGGTACGATTACCTTTATTCCTGAAACAGGATTTGTAGGAAAAACTAAAGGAGTAAAAGTACGTGGTTATGACTCCAATGGATTTAGTACCGATACGACTTATACTCCAGAAGTTCTACCTAAGCCTCGATACACAATTGTCTATGATCCAAATGGTGGACAAGGAACAATGAGTGATGATGTCTTCAAATTT
>CADBTK010000072.1 GCA_902797585.1 Erysipelothrix rhusiopathiae | reverse complement strand
TTTGTGGTTCCAAAACCATTAATCACAAAAGTAGGTCAAAAAGTCTTCTCTTTACAAGACCCAACGAAAAAGATGTCAAAAAGTGAAGACAATCCAAAAGGAACCATTGATTTATTAGATGAACCAGCTGTGGCAAGAAAGAAAATTATGTCTGCTGTGACCGATTCTTTAGGTATTATTCAATACGATCCAGAAAACCAACCAGGAATTGCTAACTTATTAACGATTCAATCGGCTTTAACCAATACACCAATTGAAGATATTGTTAAACAATTCGAAGGACAAGGTTATGGTGAATTGAAAAAAGCCATTGGTCAAACTGTCTTTGATTTCTTAACCGATTTACAAACACGTTATAAAGAAATATTATCTAGTGGTTTAATAGATGAAGTCTTAGAAAAAGGCGCTCAAAAAGCCAACTATGTAGCGGAAAAGAAAATCCGTAAAGTCTATAAGAAAATTGGATTTACAATCAAAAAGTAGCTTTCACAGCTACTTTTTTTATATATCGCTATAATCATGTTCCACAATCACTTCCACTTGATATTCTGGATACTTATCTTGTATTTGAGAAGTAATATTCTCTTTTAATAATTCTTTATTCTCTAAACCAAAATCTGTCACAACATCAAAGGTAATGGTTTTCTTATCGCGATCAATATAGAGTCCATGCATTTGTAGAACTTCTTCATATTGAGAAACCACCGTTCGAATTTGTTGATTCATACTTTCTAATTGTTGGTCGAGTGTATTGCTGGAATAAACACCTATGGCACTCATCATAACACCTGTCTGACTCGCAACAGAATTCATAATGCGTCGAGTCATTGTATCGATTTGACGAGCCGTCATAGTATCGGATACTTCCACATGAACCGACCCCATTAAATAACGCGGTCCATAATTATGTAAAATCAAATCATAAGCTCCCAATACATCTTCATCTTGTCGTATCACATCTAAGACTTTATTGGTGATATCCGAACCAATTCGTGCTCCTAACAATTCACTAATCATTTCGGAGATAATTTCATACCCAGCTTTGATAATAAAAAGTGAAATGATAATCCCTACATAAGCTTCGATTTGAATATGGAATATCATATTTAAAATAATTGAGATTAAAACAGAAATCGTTAATATCGCATCAAAAAGTGCATCTTTTCCAGAAGCTATCAAAGAAGTAGAATGCACTTGATTCCCTTTTTCTTTCACATAAGTTCCTAGAATGATTTTAGTGATAATGGCTACAATCATCACTAATACAGAAATCCATGTATATTGACTGACTTGAGGATGAATGATTTTTTTAATCGATTCAATCAATGCGCTAATTCCTGCATATAAAATCAATAATGCAATTCCAATCGAAGTTAAATATTCATATCGACCATGTCCATAAGGATGTTCACGGTCTGGTTTTTTATTCGCAAGTTTGGTACCAATGATTGTAATAATACTAGATAAGGCATCGCTAAAATTATTCAATGCATCTAGTGTTACAGATATGGAATGAGACATCAGACCTATCACTGCCTTAAAAAAAGACAGAAAAAGGTTCGTCGCAATTCCAATCATACTGGTTTTTATCATAATGCGTTCGCGCTTTTTCTGACTTATTTTCATATTAATGTTGTTCTCCTATAAGATGACAAAGATAAAGATAATCGCAATACCTAAAGCTATACGGTACCAACCAAAGACGGTAAAGTCGTGTTTTCGTACATAATGTAGTAACTTACGGATTGCAACTAGACTAACGACATAGCTTACTGCCATTCCCAACAACAATAAAATTAATTGTCCTAGGCTAAAGAATCCGGAATCCAATATATATTTCAATATTTTTAATCCACTGGCTCCTAACATGGTTGGAATAGCCAAAAAGAAACTAAATTCACTCGCAACTGTTCGGCTACAACCAGTCGCTAAACCACCTAAAATGGTTGCTCCAGAACGAGAAGTTCCTGGAATCAAAGCCAAACATTGGAATAATCCAATTTTAATCGCCGTTTTATAATCCAATTGACGTGTTGTTTTAATGGACGGAGATGGCATTTCTCTTTCCACAACAATAAAGACAATTCCATAGGCAATCAATGTCACCGCAATAACAAAGATATGCGATAGTTTGGATTCGATAAAATCATCCAATAATAAACCGATAATTGCGGCAGGCAATGCCCCAATAATCACTTTAATCCACAAATCAATGGTATCTTGTCTTTCCTTACTATTTTTTGAAGAATCAAATGGATTCAAGGTTTTAAAATATAAAGCACAAACGGCTAAAATACTTCCAAATTGAATCACCACTTTAAATACTTCAAAGAATTCTTCTGGCAACATTGGAAAAACTTCATTAAATATAATCAAGTGAGCTGTACTACTAATAGGCAACCATTCTGTCACCCCTTGAATAAAGCCCATAATAATGGTCTTGATTAGATCAAAGATAAAGATCATACACTTCTTCCTTTCTTCGCGTATTGAGCAACGAGTTGTTTAAACTCTTGACCACGTACTTCATAATTCTTAAATTGGTCAAAACTTGAACATGCCGGACTCAATAAAATCGTATCTCCTTCTTGGGCAAGTTGGTTTGCCATTTCAAAGGCTTGCTCCATTCTATCGCAAGACGTTTGATGTGTAAATATACTTTTAAAAGCATCTTTGGTTTCACCAAAAGAGAAACAGTGTTTGACTTGTTGATCATACTCTTTCATGTCATCAAAAGATAGATGTTTATCTTTCCCACCACATAATAAGATCACAGGTTGTTCAAAAGCGGATAAAGCCGCACAAGCACTGTGGGTATTCGTAGCTTTGGAATCGTTATAATAACGTACCTCATTAATTGTATCGACATATTCAATACGATGCTCTACCCCAGTAAATGAGGCAATGACTTTTTGTATCGCTTCTAATGGCGTATCTAATAAATAAGCCATGCAGGCAGCCATCATCGCATTTCCACAGTTGAAATCACCAACAATTTTCAAATCTTTCTTTTCAAATAAAAGGATATCTTTGTAATAAATGTGACCATCTTTTACATATAAATCCACATCGTCTCTTTTTAAAGAGAAATCGATAACTTGGCATGGAATATTTTGCGCATATTTAACAATTAAAGGATCATCCACATTGCGAATGAAATAATCTTCTTTTCCAGCATTTTCATATATCTTCATTTTCGATACATAATATTCTTCCAATGAATCCATGTAATCCATATGATCTGGAGCAAGATTTGTGATTGTTGAAACATGTGCTTTAAATGTTTCGGTTCCCAATAATTGGAAATTACTTAATTCCAAGGCTACATTTTTATCTTTTCCATCATCCTGCAATACTTGTTCACTCAATGGAATTCCAATATTTCCTGCAACCACCGCCGGTTTATCTGCTTGTAACATTTCATAAAGAAGCGTTGTTACTGTAGTCTTTCCGTCAGTTCCAGTAATAGCAGCATAATGAAAGTTTGGCGCAAAGCGATAAGCCACTTCAATTTCTGTATAAATCGGTGTTCCTTTTTGAACAAAATATTGGATAAAAGGTGCAGTATAAGGAATTCCAGGATTTTTTACTACAAAAGGATAGTCCTTATCTTTTAAGGATTCAGGATGTCCTTGATCAAAGACTTGAATTCCCTCTTGTTCCAATTGTTCCTTTTCATTAACAACTTGTAAGTCTGTCAATAGTACAGAATATCCTTTTTCTTTTAATAAACGTGCAACCGCAACACCACTACGAGCAGCTCCAATCACTAAAATGGTTTCCATATTAAATCACTCCTAAAATCAATCCAAGGATTGCTAGTACGGCTCCGATTAACCAAAAGCGTTGAACCACTTGAGTTTCTGACCATCCACCTTTTTCAAAATGATGATGAAGTGGTGCCATACGGAAAATACGTTTCTTTGTTTTCTTATAATAAGAAACTTGAATTACTACACTCAACATTTCCGCCAAGAAAATTCCACCTATGATTATTAATAATAATTCTTGTTTCAAAACCAAGGCAACAGAAGCAATAAATCCACCTAAAGCAAGTGATCCAGTATCTCCCATAAAAACTTGAGCTGGATGCTTATTATATTGTAAATACCCATACAAGGCTCCACATAAAGTCATGATTAAAAAGAACACATTTCCTTTTCCTTGCATAGCGGCAAAGATTAAATATGGAATAAGGGCAATCATCATTTGTCCAGTACATAATCCATCAAGTCCATCGGTAAAGTTAACCGCATTGGTTTCTCCTGTAAACATAATGAAAATAAAAACAAAATATAAAATACTTAATGGAATGTTGGCATGAAGAACAGGAATATATAAATCCATGGTTCCTTGACGAATATACAATAAGAAAAAGATAATTGCTAAAACCGATTGCATCAATAGTTTTTGTTTCGGTTTAAGCCCCTCATTGTCTTTCTTAACAACAATAATGTAATCATCAATAAATCCAATCAATCCATATCCCACAAAGGCTAAGATAATCAAAAAGCCAGATGGATCACTTGGTAATAATCCGAATAAACGGAAGATGCAATAAAGAATGGCAGTAATCACAATAAAGGATAAACCACCCATTGTCGGTGTCCCATTTTTTACTTTGTGACTTTCTAAACCTTCTTCTCTTTCTGTTTGCGAGAATTTCAATTTATGTAAATACGCAATAAGTTTTGGCATCACTAACATGGAAGTTACCAAACTCATCACAAATCCAATTAGTGAATAAATAACAATTGTTAAACTCATAAAATCTCTCCAATCAACGGGCTCATTATACCATTTTCAATAACTTCACTCAAACTTTGCCCATATTTGAGATCAACTCTTTGATAAATGCGATAACCACGCATTCTAAAAGGTATTTCTTTTTAGAAATTTATACTTGAAATCCCCTTTTATATTTGTTAATATTATTGAGCATTATGTAATTAAGACAAAAAGGAGGCCAATGAGATGTCA
>CADBTK010000071.1 GCA_902797585.1 Erysipelothrix rhusiopathiae | reverse complement strand
GTTGCATGTTCCGGTTTAGAAATGAGCCAAAACGCACAACACTTATCTTGGACAGCTGAAGAAGTAGATGAAAAATTAAAAGCTATCATGGTCAACTGTTTCGAAACTTGTCGAGACACAGCGAAAGAATACGGTGTTGAAAAAGACTACCAAGTTGGAGCGAACATTGCCGGATTCTTAAAAGTAGCTCAAGCAATGAAAGCACAAGGTACTGTATAAAACGTAAGACAAGAGTTTGACCTCTTGTCTTTTTTTAGCGGATCGTTAAAATGAGATTATGAAACACCATATTGTATGTCAAACAACTTTAGCTACATTTACAATCGTAGAAGAAAATGAACAAATCATTGGTATCCAGTTTGGAAAACAAACTATATTAGAAGAGGCAACTCCTCTATTACTGGAAGCAAAGAAACAAATAGAAGAGTATATCGATGGAAAGCGAAACACGTTTTCTCTTCCTTATCACTATCAAGGCAGTCCATTTCAGAATCAAGTATGGAAAGTGATTGAAAGTATTCCTTATGGACAAACGCTTACGTATCAAGAGATTGCCAAAAAGATGGGTAAGCCAAAAGCCTATCGAGCTGTAGGAAATGCTCTGAATAAAAATCCACTGCCTATACTCGTTCCTTGTCATCGAGTTGTAGGTTCTAATCATCTAGGCGGATATGCCGGTTCATTCGAATTAAAAATTGCCTTATTAACATTAGAAAAGACGAATCTTACATATTAGATTCGCCTTTTTTAATTCTATCTGTAGCAAATTGGATAAATGTTCTTGCGGCAAGGGAACATTCTTTTTCTTTTAAACATCCAATTCCTAAAGTTCTCTCTACTGGCTTCTTTAATGGCATCTTTTGGATCCCTTGTACTTCTTTTAACATTAATGATGGCAACAAAGAGATTCCCAATCCATTCTTTACCATTGCGATAATGGTTTGATCTTCTCGACATGTAAAACGGACTGGCGGTATTATATTCGCTTTTTGGAAAGCGCGACTAACATCATAGTCCATTCCCAACTCTCCTGCTATATATGGATAATTCACAAAAGCCTCGATTGGAAAGCTTCCCTTCCAATCTTTTTCTAATGGGAATTGTTCATATAAAACAGCATAGAGAGGTTCTTGTGACAAAGGTATGAACTCATGTTTATATTCTGGAACTTTTGACATGAATCCAAAATCGACCATTCCCGCTTGTATCCAATGAACGATTTCATCCACCGTTCCTTCTTGGATGCGAATATCAATGCCCGGATATTTCTCTTGGAATTGACTAATAATAGATGGTAACCAATGCATCGCAATACTAGAATAAGTTCCAATAGTTATTTGCCCTTTTTCTAATCCACTAATAGCGTCCAACTCTTTATTTAATTCTTTATGTTTTTTTAGAATCGAGCGTATAGTTGGCAACAATTGTAAAGCCTCTGTGGTTAAGGCAACACCATTGGCTTGTCGTTTCCACAAAGGGATTCCCCATTGTTTCTCCATTTTTTTCATAGAGTGAGATAGCGCTGATTGACTCAAACCCAAACGACGTGCTGTAGCACTCACTGATTGAGTTTGACTGATGTCATCCAACACTTGTAAAACTTTAATATCCATTTTTATACTTCCTCAAATTCACGTTGTACGCTTTCTTGTGCTCCTCCACTTACAAGACTTACTACTACATTTACAACCAATGCCAAAATAAATGCTGGCAACAATTCATAAATACCAAAGATTCCACCGATTGGTTTAATCAAGAATTTCCAAATAAAGATCATGGCTCCTCCAGTAATCATTCCAGATAAAGCTCCCCATTTGTTTGAATTCTTCCAGAATAGCGCCAATAGAACCACTGGTCCGAAACTTGCTCCAAATCCAGCCCATGCAAAGGATACGATTTGGAATACAGAACCATTAGGATCCCAAGCTAAGACCATACCAATTAAGGCAATTGCCAATAAACAAATACGACTAATTTTCAACAACGTCTTTTGATCATAATTTTTGTTGAAATATCCATTAATAATATCATTAGACATACTACTAGATGCTGCCAATAATTGAGAATCGGATGTAGACATTGTACTTGCTAAAATACCTGATAATACTACCCCTGCAATAAAGGCAAAGACAATCCCATTTCGACTCATTAAGTCTGCAACACGGACAATAATCGTTTCAGAATTTGTTCCAGTTAGAACTTCTAATGCACCAACTTTTGACATGGTATATCCAACGACCCCAATCAATACACTAGCTGCCATTGAAATCACAACCCAAACAGATGCCACGCGACGAGATAAAGCTACTTTATTTTCATCTTCAATAGCCATAAAACGAAGTAAGATGTGAGGCATACCAAAGTATCCTAATCCCCATGCACAAGTAGAGACAATTGTTAATAAACTATATGGTGTACTTGTTTGTGCAGTAGCATCATACATATGCGTCATGCTTAAATATCCTGGTAATTCCGCTGCATTTTTAATAACCGCATCCAAACCACCAGCTACATTAACACCAAATAATAAAATGACAATTAAGGCAATAGACATTACAATACTTTGTACAAAGTCTGTAGTACTTGCCGCCAAAAATCCTCCCAATGTTGTATATAGGATAATAATAATGGCACTAACAATCATCGCTACATGATAATTTACACCAAATAAAGAGTTGAATAATTTTCCACAGGCCACAAATCCACTAGCCGTATAAGGCACAAAGAATACAATAATCCATAATGCTGAAATCAACATCAATAGTTTTGTTGCATCGTGATAACGTTTTGAGAAAAATTCCGGTAATGTGATCGCATCAATCTTTTCTGTATAACGACGTAAACGTTTCGCCACAATCAACCAGTTTAAGTATGTTCCGGCTGCTAATCCAATTGCCGTCCATCCTGCATCCGAGATTCCAGAAATATAAGCCACTCCAGGTAATCCCATCAAAAGCCAACTAGACATATCACTAGCTTCAGCACTCATAGCTGTAACCAATGGTCCTAGTTGTCTTCCTCCTAAATAGAAGTCACCGACTGTTTTATTCTTTTCTAACGTACGATAACCAATAAAGATCATCCCACACAAATAAAGTAGGATAGTAATAATAATTCCAATTTGATTCCCTTCCATAATATCTTCCTTTCTTTCATAATAGTTATGAATATTTTTCATAACTATGGGTAAAAGAAAAGAGGTCACCCTCTTAACTATGTATCTATTTTAGCCTGTATTTCAGAAATGTCAATGTCTGCATATTTATAAAACATTTTTAAATAAAGGAAGTTTCTTTAATATAAAAGTAATAAATGCAGACAACCCAAAACTAAGTGTGGCAATGATACAAATTTGGATAAGGAAACCACCTTGATAAGGATTAATGATTCCTTTTGTTAAAATATAACGAATAAAGATCATATGGATTAAATAGATTCCAAAGGAAACTCCATCAATCCAATGGATAACTGGATGCACTTTCTTTATATGTGTACAAAGAGAGAATAACCCAATCGATTCTAACACAACAGGTACAGAAGGATAATTCCATAATACATTCGTATTTTCCCATTGCGCAAAAACACTTCCATATATAGTCCATACAATGGCTACAAACCCTACCATGATCATTCCAATAGAAATAATAGGCTTGATTTCAATCTTACCACTATGTAATGCATATCCCATTAAAAAGTAAAAAGGATAAATAGTAGAAAAATGAATATAGAATCCAAAAGGAATATT
>CADBTK010000070.1 GCA_902797585.1 Erysipelothrix rhusiopathiae | reverse complement strand
TGGAACGATTATAGAAGGAATGGGTTATTTAGATCAAAGTGCCATTACAGGAGAAAGTATGCCGGTTGAAAAACAGGTGGGTCAATCAGTACTATCGGCTACGATGAATGAAAATGGAACGTTTAAATTCCGTGCCGAGAAAGTAGGTCAAGATTCAACACTGGCCCAAATTATTCGTTTAGTCGATCAAGCGAGTAACTCTAAAGCGCCGATTGCACGAATTGCCGATAAAGTAGCCGGAATCTTTGTGCCAACGGTGATTGGGATTGCGCTAGTCACGTTTGTGATTTGGATGTTAGTAAGTCATAATTTTCAAATGGCATTAAATAATGCGATTAGTGTCTTAGTGATATCGTGTCCTTGTGCCCTTGGTTTGGCTACCCCTGTTGCGATTATGGTAGGAACAGGAAAAGCAGCGGAACTCGGTATTTTATTAAAGTCGGCTCAAGCATTAGAAACACTACAATCCATTGATACCATTGTTCTAGATAAAACAGGGACGATTACTTTAGGAAAACCTAGTGTACAACGTATTGTTACTAAAGAAAATGAAGAGTCTTTTCTCTTATTAGCTGCTAGTCTTGAACAAGGTTCAGCCCATCCACTCGCAAAAGCTATAATCAAAGAAGCAAGTCGAAGACAAATAAAATTGAACCCTTGTACTGACTTTGAAAACACCAGTGGACGAGGCGTCAAAGGAAAAGTCCAAGGAAAAGAAATCTTTGGTGGAAATCAAAAATATATGGAAGAAAACCATATAGAAATAACGAACGAACAAAAAGAAACGCTATTGGATATGCAAAGAAAAGGGATGACGCCTTTACTCTTTGGACAAGATGGACATGTAAGTGGAATCGTTGGGGTAGCCGATACAATCCGAAAAGAGAGTCAAAGTGCCATTGAAGCCTTTAAGAAACAAGGCTTATCGGTTGCTATGTTGACAGGGGATAATGAAAATACTGCCAACCACTTAGCGCAGTCTTTATCGCTTGATCAAGTGATTAGTGAAGTGTTGCCTGCCGATAAAGAAAAACATGTGCATGATTTACAAAACCAAGGACAAAAAGTGGCTATGGTAGGGGATGGAATCAACGATGCTCCTGCACTTGTACGAAGTGATGTAGGGATAGCGATTGGTGCAGGAACCGATATTGCGATGGATTCCGCCGATATCATATTGATGAAAGATAGTTTGCACGATGTGAATAATGCGATTGATTTAAGTCGAGCGGTCATTAAAAATATTAAAGAGAATTTATTTTGGGCCTTTTTCTATAATGTGATTGGTATCCCGATTGCGGCGGGTGTATTCTATCCAATCTTTGGATGGCAACTATCGCCAATGTTTGCCGCAGCTGCCATGTCACTAAGTTCAGTGACCGTAGTATCCAATGCCTTGCGTTTGCGAAAATTTAAACCAAAATATATAGCTGAAAAAGAAGAAGTAGAAAACTGGGAGGAAGAAAAAATGAAAAGAGTATTAAAAGTAGATGGAATGATGTGTCCACATTGCCAAGCCAATGTGAAAAAAACATTGGAGTCAATTGAAGGAATTACAGAAGTAGAAGTATCATTAGAAAATAAAGAAGCGACATTTATGGCAGAGAAGTCTGTATCGGAAGAAACAATTAAACAAGCAATCACGGATGCAGGTTATACTCCATTAGAACTTCAATAATAAGAAAAAAGAAGCCAGAGGCTTCTTTTAATCTAGGTATAGAATAACTTCTTGTTCTTTTAAAGATTTTGGAAGGTCAATAACACGTTGGTTTTCGCTTCCTCTAAATTTCAACATAAGATTCTTTTTGTCATCGACAAATGGCCCATCGACTAATACATCGATATAGCTTAACATCTCATCGGTATAAGGTCCGTGTCGTTTTCCGCCTTCTAGTAAGTCTTGATCTAAAATAAAACCAGTATAAGCCCAGATATTTTTTTCTGGGTATTTTTCTTTAACCAAACGACAAAGTTTTACCAGTTCTTCTTGGTTGGAAAACTCAAAGGGGTCTCCTCCTAGTAAAGTTAGGCCAGCGATTAATTTATTATCTAAGAATTTTAAGATTTTTTCTTCTGTTTCTTTGGTATAGGGCTGTCCAAAGTTAAAGTCCCAAGTTTCTGGTTGGAAACAATTGAAACAATGATTGGTACATCCTGATACAAATAGAGTAATGCGAACTCCTTCGCCATTGGCAATGTCGTATTCTTTAATTGCTCCGTAGTTCATAATATTTCCTTTCGATAAAAGGACCTCTGGATAGGGCCAGAGATCCTTAGGGGTCAAATCTTATAGGTGAAGAACGCGTTCTTTAATTTCTTGTGTACGTCCTTGGTTCCAGAACTGTGTTCCGATGTAACCACAAGTACGACGGGCTACATTTAATTTTTCTTCATCGCGGTTTCCACAGTTTGGACATTCCCACACTAATTTGTGGTGTTCATCTTCTTTGATTTGGATTTCTCCAGAGTATCCACATTCTTGGCAGTAGTCACTCTTTGTGTTTAATTCTGCATACATAATGTTTTCGTAGATGTGTTTCATAACAGCTAATACAGCATCTAAATTATCTTGCATGTTTGGAACTTCTACATAAGAGATGGCTCCACCTGGAGATAATTTTTGGAATTGTGCTTCAAATGTTAATTTATCAAAGGCGTTAATGTCTTCTGTTACGTGAACGTGGTAAGAGTTTGTGATGTATTGTTTATCAGTAACTCCTTCAATCATTCCGAAACGGTTTTGTAGACATTTTGCGAATTTGTAAGTTGTTGATTCCATTGGTGTTCCATATAGAGAGAAACTAATGTTTGTGTCAGCTCTCCATTTTGCACATGCATCATTTAAGTAGTGCATTACTTCTAATCCAAATTCACACCCTTTAGCATCTGTGTGGCTAACACCTGTCATGTAACGAACACATTCGTTCAATCCAGCGTATCCTAATGAAAGAGTAGAGTAGTTATCGTATAGAAGTTTATCGATTGGTTCACCTTTTTCCAAACGAGCCAAGGCTCCGTTTTGCCATAAGATTGGAGCTACATCACTTGGTGTTCCTTTTAAACGGTTGTGACGAGCCATTAAAGCTGTGTAACATAAGTTCAGACGTTGGTCCATGATTGTCCAGAAGGCATCCATGTCACCATTTGAACTACAAGCTACGTCAACTAAGTTTAATGTAACAACTCCTTGGTTGAAACGTCCGTAATATTTATGTTTTCCGTTTTCTCCTAATCCTTCAGTATCTGGAGTTAAGAAAGAACGACATCCCATACATGGGTATACATCTCCATTTTTTAATTCCAATTGTACTTTTTCACTGATGTAGTCAGGAACCATACGTTTAGCCGTACATTCGGCAGCTAGACGTGTTAAGTAGTAGTAAGGTTGTCCTTCTTCGATGTTGTTTTCGGAAAGGACGTAAATCAATTTAGGGAAGGCTGGTGTAATGAAGACACCTTTTTCGTTTTTAACTCCTTGAATACGTTGTTTCAACATTTCTTCAATGATCAACGCTAAGTCATCACGAGTTTGTCCTTCTTCTACTTCGTTTAAGTACATGAATACAGTAACGAATGGTGCTTGTCCATTGGTTGTCATTAATGTAATAACTTGGTATTGAATGGTTTGAACACCTTTCTCAATTTCGCGACGAACACGCATTTCTGCTACTTCGTTAATTTTTTCTTCAGTTACATCAATTCCTGCTTTTTCAAATTCTAACGCTACTTCTTTACGAGCTTTTTCACGACTGATTTGTACAAATGGAGCTAAGTGAGACAAGGTGATACTTTGTCCACCATATTGGCTACTAGCTACTTGGGCAATAATTTGAGTGGCAATGTTACAAGCTGTTGCGAAACTATGTGGTTTATCGATACCTGTTTCAGAAATAACGGTTCCATTTTGTAACATGTCTTCTAAGTTTACTAGACAACAGTTGTGCATGTGTTGTGCAAAGTAATCTGAATCATGGAAGTGAATGATTCCTTGTTCATGTGCTTCGATGATTTCAGGAGCTAATAAGAAACGTTTTGTGATATCTTTAGAAACTTCTCCGGCCATGTAGTCACGTTGTACTGAGTTAACCAATGGGTTTTTGTTGGAGTTTTCTTGTTTCACTTCTTCGTTGTTTCTTTCCAATAATGACATGATTTGTTGGTCAGTAGAGTTTGCTTTACGAACCAAGGCACGTTCATAACGATATGTAATATAGTTATGAGCTACTGTAAAGAATTTATTTCTCATTAATTCGGTTTCCACCATGTCTTGGATTTCTTCCACGTGTGCACTTCGTTTTAAATTGCCGCATTTATCCATAACCGTTGTTGCCACATTTACGATAGAGGACTCTGTCATAGGTGTTCCTACGGTTGCTTTGTTTGCTTTACGAATCGCATCAGCGATCTTATCAATGTCAAAATTTACTTCTTCTCCGCTTCGTTTGATAACATTCATTTTCTTTCTCCTTCTATATATTTCTTTTCTTTGGTAAAACCATTATAGGAAAAAATAGTTGCACCTTCAACTATTTTTTAACTAAAAGATGAAAAAATTGTGTAAAATAACAATAAACCCTTTATATAAAGGGTTTGTGAATAATCTTATTTATTGATTTCTGTTTTTGCGTAAAGAACTTTACCTATGATTTGAACTGGTAATTGTTGAACTTGTTCCCAAGTATAGACACGAGTTTCTACATCTGGATTGGCTGCTTCCAACATTAAGTATTGATCGGTCTTTACAATCCGTTTTACCGAGACTTCTTCGTTCTCTATAAGCACAACACCAATGGTGTGATTGTTGACATCGTGTACTTGTTGAATATAGAGTAAATCGCCATCGTGAATTTTGGCATTGATCATAGAATTTCCGCTTACACGTAAGAAATAATCTCCTTGTGAATAATCGTTTTCACTGACTGGTTGATATCCTTCGATATTCTCTTCTGCCAATAATCCATATCCGGCCTTAACAGTTCCTAGTATAGGTTTTTCAAAGACGAATTGGGAAAGGCGAGTCATTTCATCCATATTAATATGCATCAATTGTGATAATTTTTCTAAAGTATCTGGAGCAACGCGTTTTGTTTGTCCACTAGCCCAACGAGAGACGGTGGATTTTGTAACCCCTAATTGTTTAGCAATGAAATCATTGGTGACTTGATTTTGACGTTTATACTCATTAATAAGCTCTTTTATATTCATATTATAAGTATACCTATATGCAACTTAATGTGCAATCGAAAGAAAGTTGCAGAAAAGTTGCGAGTTAAAAAATCACATATTCTTACACCATTTTATGAAAATGTAGACATAGAAAGTGACTATGATATAAGTGAATCAGGACATGATTCAATGAATGATTTCTCTCTCCCACATAATGAAACCATTAAACACATAGGCGGGTAAAACCCGTCTTTTGTTTTGGATTGTGTTATGATAGAGAAACGAAAGCGAGGAATTTATATGGCAAAAAAACCATTACCAATAGCATTAATTACTGGATATTTAGGAGCTGGAAAGACTACTTTATTAAATCGCATCTTATCCAATCCCCAAGGACATAAGATTGCGGTAATAGTCAACGATATTGGAGAGGTTAATATTGATGCTTCTTTAATTGAGAAAAAAGGAGCTGTTACACAAATGGATAACTCCTTAGTACCGCTTCAAAACGGATGTATTTGTTGTACATTGAGTAATGACTTAATTGATCAAATTGATAACTTAGGAAAAATGGATGACTTTGATTATATTTTGATTGAAGCCAGTGGTGTATGTGAACCACAACCGATTGCTGAAAATATTACAATGAGTCAAGAAACTGCCCAAATGCGTGGGCTAGATCCTGTATGTTACTTAGACAACATTGCCTGTGTGGTAGATGCCAAACGGATGGCGGATGAATTTGAATGTGGAACAGGGTTTGCAGAAAATAAAGAACAATACCAACAAGAAGAAGACATTCGTGCTTTATTGATCCAACAAATCGAATTTGCCAATCTTGTGATTTTAAATAAGGCAGAACTTGTTTCGGATCAAGAAAAAGAGAATATCAAAAAAGTAATTGTGGCCCTAAATCCAAACGCAAAAATTGTAGAAGCGACATATGGTGAAGTGGACATGGATGAATTGTTAGATACAGGACGCTTTGATTTTGATAAAGCTTACTATGGAGAAGGTTGGGTCAAAGCTATGGATGATTATGATAAAGAACAAAAAGAGCATCATCACCACCATCATGAACATGACCATGAACATCACGAACATGATCACGATCATCATGAACATGATCACCACCATCATCACCATCACCACGACCATGATCATGGGGAAACGGAAGAATATGGAATTGGAACCTTTGTTTACCACAGTCGCGATCCATTCCGCATTGACTTATTAGAAAAAGTAGCAGGTTCTTGGCCAGCATCGATTATTCGTACAAAAGGATATTGTTGGTTTGAACATGATCCTAAAACGTTATATGTCTTTGAACAAGCAGGAAGTCAAATTGCCTTAAGTCCAGATGGATTGTGGTTAGCAGCTTGTGGACCACAAGTACAAGAAAAAGAATTTGAATTACGTCCTGAAATTAAAGAGACATGGGATGAGAAATATGGAGATCGTGAAAACAAAATTGTCTTTATTGGAAAAGACATGGATGAACAAGCGATTATCCAAATGATGGATGATTGTCTAGTAAAAGAATAAACCGAGTCAAATGACTCGGTTTTTGTTTGTTATTTATAATCGTGGTTTACTGCATATAATTCGTATGCATCATGTTCAGGAGCATCATAAGCGTTGATTTCAAAAGAAGTTTCATCGCCAGCTTCTAAGTCATCGGCATATGTAGTGTATCCACCAACTACATTTCCATCTTTTTTGAATACTACTGTTAATTCAAGGAATTCAACGTCTTGTTTTGAATTGTTTTTAAGAGTTCCTGTAATGCTACTGTCTCCATATTCTTCATCAATACGTTCGTTTGTACCAACGAATTCAAAATCAGAAGATTTAGCACGTTTGTTGTCAGGGCTTACTGTTTCTTTTGCTTTTACTTTGTATTCAATACGTGAAATTGTTTCATCATTTGTATCGATTGTATAGTAATAAGCTTGTTTTTCACCTGGTTGAATAGAAACGATGTACGCAGATGATGTAGATAATACTTTATCATCTGTATCATAAGCTGTAACTTTTACTTCTGCGTTTTCATAAGCACGTTTTTTGTTGTCGTTTTGTACAACAATGACACCATTGGCGTATTTTGATTCTGTTACTTGGTATCCAGCTTCTGTAACTTTTAAGTTACCAGATTTGTCAGCAGCAATTACTTTTTGACTATCTTTGGATTCTTCTTTCTTTTCTTCTTTTTTAGTTTCTGTATCGCTAGAAGTATCTGTTCCTTTGTCGACAAGTTTATCAATTAGCCACTCATCGTTTTCATTAATCAAAGTGACACGAACATTTGTTTTTTCTGATTCGATTTTATCTACTTTATTACCGATTTCATTAAACCAATCTGTAAATAATTGCGCCATTAATGAATTAACTTCTTCTTCAGAACCAGCTGCCTGAACAAGTGGTTTATATTTTTCTTCTAGAGCGGTTTGAATATCCTCTGTATCCACATTTTCTAAAGAATCAAAAGGAATTCCTTCGATTTTGACAGTGGCTTTGATTCTGTCGTTTTTCTTTTCAATCTCTGTGATTTCGTATTTACGAACAGTACTAGAGACTGCCTTTTTCAATAAAGCATCAAAAGCGTCTTGTCCGGCTTGGTCTATACCTTGTTGCGCAGCTTCTGTTTTTAATTGATCGAAGTATTCAGAAATACCTTCCATATCATTATCTTCATTGAAATTATCTGTACAATAATCTTGAAGGCTATCGATATCTCCTTCTTGGAAAGCAGTGAAATATCCGTTGATTGTTTCTTTCGCCGCTTTTGTGTCTGCGTCATCTTTTTTAGTTTCTTTTGTTTCTGTTTTTGTTTGCGCAACACTACTTACATTAGCGCTTGCGTTGGTACATCCGCTAATAGAAGTAATCATAGTTAACGCAAATAAACTAGATAATAGTTTCTTCATTTTCATCCTCCTGGAAATCTTACATAAAACTTACATTTATTATACCTAAATTTTCCTCATAAAAGAAACATTTTTGTATATATGGTGTGGGATTTGTTATAATATCGTACGTATGGAATATAGTGCAATTATTGTCGCTGCCGGAGCTGGTAGACGAACAATGTTACGATACAATAAAGTTTTCTTTGAATTATCCGAAGGAGCAACTATTCTAGATTCATGTCTTTCTGTCTTTATGAAGGATGAAGATTGTAGACAAATCGTTCTAGTATGCGCCAAAGATGAACTAGATATTATGATGCAAGAGTATGGATATGTTCCAAATATTACAATCTGTATTGGAGGATCAACTCGTCAAGAAAGTGTATCTTTGGGATTGAATAAGGCAATATGTCCTCATGTATTTATTCATGATGGAGCGCGTCCTTATTTAAAATCATCTCTAGTTCAACAATTAAAAGAAACATTAGAAAAAGAAGACGCTTGTTTATTGATGGTGCCAACGGTGGATACACCTAAGATTGTGGATGATGGATATGTCACAGAAACTATTCAAAGAGACCGTGTATATCGGGCTCAAACACCGCAATGTTTTAAAACGGAATTGATTCGTCAATGTCACCAACAAGCCCAAGAACAAGGCTTTGTCGCAACCGATGATGCCCAACTTGTGGAACGATTTAGTCAAGTTCCAATAAAAGTTGTCTTAGGAGATGAAGACAACATCAAAATTACATTGCCACAAGATTTACCAAAATAGAGACGCTGTCTCTATTTTTATTTTGTTTGTGGTAAAATTGTCCTATGAATTTATCAATCAACAAACATACAAACATAAAAGAAGGGCTTACAAGTGCCCAAGTAAAAAAGAATAAAAGAAATATAGCTGAATCTGATACAGGAAAGAGTTATGAAGAGATTATCTCAGATAATGTTTTTACACTTTTTAATGCCATTAACGTTTTATTAGCATTGATGGTAGTAGCTACTGGATCATTTCGGAACATGTTATTTATCTTTGTGGTTCTTATCAATACAGTAGTTGGAATATTTCAAGAAGTTCGTTCAAAGAAAACTTTGGATGATTTAGCATTATTGAACCAACAAAAAGTAACGGTCATTCGAAATGGACATGTTCTATCGATTGCCAATGACCAATTGGTTCGTAATGACATTATGATTTTAAAACCTGGAGATCAAATTAGCGTTGATGCAGTTGTGGTTGAAGGAGAAATTGAATGCAATGAATCCATTTTGACAGGAGAAAGTGACTCCATTGAAAAAGGATATAACGATACTTTAATGTCAGGAAGCTTTGTGGTCTCTGGTCAGGCCAAAGCTCAAGCGGTGCGCGTTGGAGATGAAACATATTCGCATTCTATCTTGATGCAGGCAAAACGTGAAAAACAATATCCAAGTCAATTGCGCGATAGTATTGAAGCTATTATTCGTTTTAGTACATGTGTATTAATTCCAGCAGGGATGTTGTTGATGTACAAAGGGTTGATGGACCCGATGATTCCATGGCAACAAACGGTTTTATCTACAGTTGCTGCCATGATTGGTATGATTCCCGAAGGGTTAATCCTTTTAACTAGTACAGCCCTGGCTTTAGGAGCAATGCGACTAGCACGAAAAAAAGTATTGGTACAAGAGTTATATTGTATTGAAACATTAGCGCGAGTAGATACTTTATGTTTGGATAAAACGGGTACTATTACACAAGGGAAAATGAAAGTGGTTCGCTTGGATGGGTTATACCATACAGATGATGAAGAATTAAAAGAGATTTTGCGAGATGTTTATAACGCTCTAGAAGATGATAATGCCACTGCGCGTGCTATTCGTGAATATGTAGGAAAAAAAGAAGTCAAATCACTTCGCGTTGTTCCTTTTTCAAGTGCCCGTAAAGCAAGTGGGGTTACTTTAGAAAATGGAGAGTCCTATGTTGTAGGAGCATACTCTTTTGTAGTTAATCATCCAGATTCCTACATTGAAGAGATTATTAATGATTATGCCAAAGAGGGGATGCGTGTCTTATGTGTGGCACGAGCTCAATCTATTGGAGAAAAGTTAAAAGGAAATCATGAAGTAATTGGACTGGTTTGTATACAAGATGTCTTGCGACCAGATATCCAACAAACGTTGACTTATTTTTATAAACAAGATGTTGATATCAAAATCATTTCTGGAGATGATGCCCGTACGGTAGCTGCTCTAGCTAAACAAGCTGGGGTTCGTGGAAGTGCGATTGATATGAGCCAAGTGAAAAATGTGGAAGAAGTAGTGGAAGAGCATTCTGTCTTTGGACGTGTTACACCAGAACAAAAACGTAAAATGGTACAAATATTAAAGAAAAATGGTCATACAGTGGCTATGACTGGAGATGGGGTCAACGATGTGATGGCTTTGAAAGAAGCGGATTGCTCCATTGCGATGGGTTCAGGTGCAGAAGCCACAAAATCGGTTTCTTCGTTGGTGCTTATGAAAGACCAATTCTCGGCAATGCCTAGTATTTTACGACAAGGAAGAAATGTTATTAATAATATTCAAAGAAGTGCTTCTTTATTTTTAGTAAAGACATTATTCTCTTTTGGATTAGCAATTTTATCCATTTCCTTTTTTAAGACATATCCTTTTGAACCAATTCAATTGTCGATGGTCTCTTCCTTAGGAATTGGAATTCCAGGATTTATTTTAACTTTAGAACCAAATAATGAAAGAGTAACTGGAAATTTCTTATTAAAAGTATTTGCGAAAGCTGTACCCGCAGCACTTAGTGTCGTTGTTTCAGTTATCTTCTGTTATTTATTTAAAGAGATTTTAGGAATGAATGATGCGCAAGTATCTACGATTTGTACGATTGTGGCAAGTTGGAACTCTATTTGTATGTTGTATACAGTCTGTGTGCCAATGACAGTAATTCGAAGAATCTTATTGGTTTGTATGTCATTAGGAGTTGTGATTGGAATCTTTGTCTTAAATCCAATCATTGGTTTAGGGCTAGTCCCATTAACAAGTGGACAACTAGTTTACCTATTGTGTAACTTAGCGTTGATTCCAGACTTTATCTTCGGTCTTCGTTGGTTGATTGATCACACCATCCTAAAAAGTGAATGGAAACAAGCATAAGAAAATGCCAGATGATATTCTGGCATTTTTGTTAGATAATTTCGATGCTTTTGATGACTTGGTCTTCTTTTGGTCGATCTTGCCAATCTGTTTTTGTACCAGCAATTTCATCCAAAGTGTCAAAACCATCTGTTAATTTTCCAAAGGATGCATATTGTCCATCCAAGTGTGGAGAATCTTGATGCATGATGAAGAATTGACTTCCAGCAGAGTTAGGATCCATAGCACGAGCCATAGAAAGAATTCCACGTTCATGTTTTAGATCATTTTTAAATCCATTGGATGTAAATTCACCATCAATGGTATATCCAGGGCCACCCATTCCGGTTCCGTTTGGACACCCACCTTGGATCATAAATCCAGAGATGACACGGTGGAAGATTAATCCATCGTAGAATTTTTCGTTAATTAATTTCACAAAGTTTTCGACAGTTTTTGGAGCTACTTCAGGATATAATTCTGCTTCCATAGTTTTTCCATTGGCCATCGTAATTTTAATTTTTACTGTTTCCATAGAGACTTCCTTTCTGTTTTTGATTGTATCACAATTGGGTTATAATGGAGATACGAATCCACAGGAGGAACTGGGATGTTAGCACACCAAAGACAAGAAGAAATTGTACAAGAAGTTCATGCTAAAGGGTCGGTTTTAGTAAAAGAATTGGCGAAAAAATATAATGTGACTGAAGATAGCATTCGTAAAGACTTAGCCATCTTACAAAAACAAGGACTATTAAAAAAGACATATGGTGGAGCTGTGAAGATTAAAAATCGCATGCACGATGTTTATGTATCGGAACGTCTTGGAAAAAATATGGAACAAAAACAAGTTTTGGCCAACAAAGCATATGAGTGCATTCAAGATGGAGATATGATTTTTTTAGAGAATTCAACTACCAATATTGAATTGGCTCGTTTAATCTTCCAAGCCAAGCGCAATATTACTGTTGTGACCAATATGATTGAAATATTGATGTTGGCAACTCACACTAGCTATGACAAGTTTGTCTTTATTGGAGGGAATCTAAACCCAGAAAAAGATGCCTTTATTGGTGCAGTCACCAATGAACAAATTGAAAAGTATCATTTTGATAAAGCATTTGTATCGACAGTGGCGGTTGATTTAGCAAGTGAGAGAGTTTACAACAACGATGTAGAAGGTGCATTAACAAAGAAGACAGTAATTGCCTCAAGCGCTCGTAGTTATTTATTGTTGGAAAGTAAGAAATTAGAAATGGAAGGTGGATATGAGTTTGCGTTATTGGATCAATTCACCAAAGTAATTTTAGATAATCAACCAGAAGAAAAAGATGTCTTATTCTATCAAGAACATGGCATTGAATGGATGTAAAAAACCGAGTGTAATACTCGGTTTTAATATGTTTGGACCATTTCTTCTTTTGATTTTGATTGAAAGTGACGTGGATTTGGTTCATGTCCTTGGTTGATGTATCCTGTTGGGAAAACAGCAATTAAATGATAATCGTTCATATCTGAAAAGTGCTTTTTTAAAATAGCGGGATCAAAGTGTCCGCACCAAGTTGAACCCAACCCTTGATCAGTGATTGTTAACATCATGTGTGTTGCAACAATGGCACCATCCACATCGGCAAAATTGTAACCATCTTGTCCACGCACCCAAGCATCTGTAGCTTTGGTTCCGACTACAAAGAATACTTGTGCTTCTTTGGCCCATTCAAAAGGAAGGCTATCGCAAGCGTTTTTACAAGCTTGTGGACTTTGTAGTACCCAAATTTTAATAGGCTGTGCATTGACGGCAGTTGGTGCGTCCATTCCTGCTTGAATGATCGCGTCAATTTTTTCTTGTTCAACTGGTTGGTTGGTAAAACTTCGTACAGAATAACGATTTTTTATTACATCGGAAAACTGTGACATATTCTAGGCCTCTCTTTCTAATATATGGTTGGTGATTTCGCAAAAGTCACAAGCGATAAAGTCGGCATCATCTTGGTAAAGGTTAAATCGATTTTCTTTTCGAGCGATGACATAGGCACCGGCTTGTTTTCCTGCATCAATTCCATGTGGACTATCTTCTATGACAATTAAGTCTTTGTTGGAAATGGAATAGTCTTCTATTACATTTAAATATATTTCAGGGTGAGGTTTTCCTTGTGTACAATCTTGGCCACTATAGATCTTATCGATAAAATCTTGAAGTTGACATTGGGTGACCAT
>CADBTK010000069.1 GCA_902797585.1 Erysipelothrix rhusiopathiae | reverse complement strand
ACGTTCAATAAATGAAATGACTTGCGCTAAGTTATCACACGTTGTATGAATGTAAGGATACATTTGACGATCTGGATGAACTTTATCCGGAATATAAATCGATAACATCCCTGCTCGTCGAGTTGCCATAACTCCATTTTTACTATCTTCTAAAACCAAACAATTCTCTGGATTAACCCCCAATCGCTTCGATGCTTCCAAGAAGATGTCAGGCGCTGGTTTAGAGGCAATCCCATGCTCTTTCGACGATACAATTTCTTTTGGTTGAATTTCACAATTGGCATGTTGAACCAAGCGACGAATATCTTTTGGATGTGAACTCGAGGCGATCGCATACACAATCCCAGCTTCATTTAAATATGCAATTAATTCTTCCAAGCCTTCCATATTTCCAGAACCTGGTTCTGGATACATTTCAAAAAAGATTTCTAAGCGTCTTTCTTGAAATTCGTTCATTGCTTGAGAAATTCCTGGAAATTGCTTTTCATATTGTTCAATCATGCGAGAGTCACAACCGATCATAGAATAGATAATGTCATCTGTGACAGAAATTCCATGTTCTAAACAAACTTGTTTGAATCCAACAAAAAATGTACTCTCCGTATCAAACATCAATCCGTCCATATCAAATATCACTGCATCAATCATAGAAGTCCCTTCTTTGCCAATTCTACATAGTGAATGGCACTTTCTTGAATCTCTTTAATTTGTTCATCCGAAATGGTCTTAATCACTTTAGCTGGCGCTCCTACTGCCACACTATTTGGTGGAATGATAGTATTTTCTGTAACTAAGGCATTGGCGCCAATTAATGAATGTTTTCCTATTTTACATCCGTTTAATAAAGTAGCACCCATTCCTATCAAACATTCATCTTCAATCACAGCCCCATGAATAATGGCTCCATGTCCAATAGTAACATCCTTTCCAATCAACACTGGAAAGCCAGGATCATTATGGATCACACAATTATCTTGTACATTGGAATTTTCTCCTACTACGACACAATCATAATCGGCACGAATGACTGCACCAAACCAAACATTGGCATTTTCTTTTAATGTTATATCCCCATATAAAGTCGCATTGGAAGCAACATAGACATTTTCATTTTTCGTTAAGTCTTTACTCATCCAAACCACTCCATTCCATTGATTAAATTTATATCCACATTGAGACAAAGCCCCTGTTTTTCTAAATCCATTTTTGGCATGAAAAGAAATACTACGTTCATTGTCATCGGTAATACAGGCAATCATCCAACGAAAACCTTTTTCTTTACATTGATTAATCAATTGATCCATCAAAGTTTGAGCTAGGCCATGATGATTTCCCTCTTTAAAATAGATGGTTGATTCCACACATTGTTGATATGCTTCTTTTTCAAATGCTGCATGAACATATCCATAACCAATGATAGTACCTTCCACTTTCGCAACTAGAAATGGATATTTATTCGAAATGTTCTCCATTCGCTTTTGAAACAGCGAATACTCCATAGGGTTCAAATCGAATATTGCTGTTGAATGTTGAACATAGTCTTGATAAATCGAATAAATGTCTTTCCAATCTTGCGATTGAACGTTTTGAATCATTATTGAATCTCCCATCCAGAATCAGCTGATAAAGAATCATCCGCAAAACGTCCTTGTTGATAAGCAATTGTTCCTGCTACTCCAATCATAGCCGCATTATCGGTGCAACAAGACATCGGCGGTACCGTAAAGGTAACATTTGGATATTCTTTTTCTAAATCTTGTACCATTTCACGTAATCTTGAGTTGGCAGAGACTCCTCCTCCAACCACAAAATGGCAAATATCCGGATAATCCTCTAACACCAAACGAATTTTATCAAACACTTGTGTTAAGGCTACTTCTTGGAAACTAGCCGCTAAGTTAGCTGAATCAAAACTTTGCCCTTGGCGTTCCATTCGCTTAATAAATTGAAGAACTCCACTTTTTAACCCCGAAAAGGATAAGTCATACTTCCCTTGCGTTTTGGGTTTTGGTAAATCGTAGATAGGTTGCCCTTCTTTGGCTAAGTTATCAATCTTAGGTCCGCCTGGATATCCTAAATTCATTACTCGCGCCACTTTATCATACGCTTCTCCAATCGCATCATCTTGGGTTTGCCCTAATATTTCAAATGAACCTTCTTCTTTCATATAAACAAGTTGAGAATGTCCCCCAGAAACTACTAAGGCTAATACTGGATATTTCATATCCACTACTAGTTCATTGGCATAAATATGGGCCGCAATATGATGGACAGGAATTAAAGGTTTCTCATAGGCAAAAGCCAACGTTTTGGCCGCTTGTACTCCTACATGTAAACAACCAATCAATCCAGGTCCTTTGGTTACCGCAACCGCATCAATATCATCCATTGTCATCTGCGCTTGTTCTAAAGCTTGAAAGATACAATACGAAATATTTTCAATATGAATACGACTTGCCACCTCTGGTACAACTCCTCCAAATTCTTTATGAATATCAATTTGAGAAGCCACGATGGAAGAGCGAATCTTCTTTTTATCTTCTATTACCGCAACAGCTGTTTCATCACAACTGCTTTCAATTGCTAAAACAATCATGTTTTCACCTTTTTAATCCTTATCTATATCAAAACTCATTTTTTATATTCATAAACATAGGCATCGCTGCCATCGGGATAATAGTCTTTAACTGTATGAATATGGGTAAATCCACATGTTTCATATAAGGCAATCCCTGCTGGATTTTTCGATCGTACTTCTAAATTAATAGAAGTGCACCCCATTTTCCAACATTGTTCTTTGATGCATTCCAACATCTTTTTCCCTAGTCCTTTTCCTTGATATTTTGGAAGTATACCAATGCGAGAAATCTGTGCTTGTTCATATGTCTTCCAAACAATCACATAGCCAACCACATCTTGATTTTCCAAGGCTTGATATCCAACAAAAAAAGGATTGGACATAAACTCAAAAGCGACTTGTTCTTTTGTCCAAGGCATGCCAAAACATTGACTTTCCCATAAAACAACTGCATCCATATCGCTTTCCTTTAATGGGACTAGCTTCATGCTTTATAAGCGTCACTTTCTTTTAAATAATCTGGTACCAAGGCATGAATGTTTTCTACTTTTTCTCTTGGTACTTGAATAAAGTTTTCTAGAAATTGAGGTTGGTCACATTCCTGGTTGATTAGATGTCCATCCCCTACTAGTTTTCCTGGATGAGCTTCTAAGAAAGCAGAGATTTCATCAACCAGCAAGATTTCTACCTGCCCTACAATTTGTCCATTTTCAACATGGGCTACATAAGCTCTCTGACCACGTGCATCTAAAATAACATTCGCCACATCCATTCCTGCATACAATTGCATCGTTGAAATGGTATAACACTCTTTGAGCATTTGTGTACATAACACTTTAGCAACTGTCATCGCAATTCGAATTCCGGTATATGATCCAGGTCCTTTCGTAATAATCACTTGATCAATATCGGCATAGGACCAATTCACCTTTTTTAAAAGCGCATTTAATTCAACAAAAATGGTTTCACTTTGTTGTTTAAAAGCTTCTATCGCAATCCCATCTATCAATTGATTATCTTCATATAAACCCAACACTAAATGTTTATAGGCGCTATCCATACATAATTGTTTCATTTCAACCCCTCCAATAATTCTTGGCTAGAAGGTCCTGTCGCTCGGATTGTAACCATTCTTTCTTCTTCTTGATCTCCTTGTTCAATCGTGATTTCAATATGGTCTTTAGGCAATTGATCTTGAATAAAGTTGGCCCATTCGACTACACAAATCCCTTCATCGAAACAATCTTCAAATCCCAAATCTTGGCTAGCTCCTTCCAAGCGATAGGCATCGATGTGATGAAGTGGCTGTCCATTTCCTTGTTTATAGGATTTTAAAATAGTAAATGTAGGAGAATTGATTGTTTGACTTACTCCTAGAGCACGTCCAAAACTCTGCGTCCACGTTGTTTTCCCAGCTCCTAAATCTCCATCTAAAGTAATCACAATTTGTTTTCCTTGGCAGCATGTTGCCATTTTTTGGGCAAATTGTTTTGTATCTTCTAATGAATGTATCTCTAATTTCATACATCTTCCTCTATTTCTTTTTTTGATTTGCCACATGTTGTTTAATGGCTTTAATTTGTTCCAAACGCTTTTCTACTTTTGTTTCGGAACCTTGTCCTTGAGGCCAATAATACACTTTATCTTTTAATGCATCTGGTAGACATT
>CADBTK010000068.1 GCA_902797585.1 Erysipelothrix rhusiopathiae | reverse complement strand
TATAAACAGATTTCACAGGCTTATTTCAAAAAAGTCCTCATTTGTGTCGATTCTTTCCACGTCATCAAACACTTAAATGAGGACCTTTCTAAAATAAGAATCCGAGTAATGAAGTCATATCCTACAGATTCTATAGAATATTATCTACTAAAAAAGTTTAGGTTTCTACTACTAGACCGAACAATTAACTTAGATAATAAAGGAAAATATAATAAACGACTAAAGAGATATATTAATTATCGACAACTTTTAGAACTCATATTATCCATTAATGAAGATTTGAAAGTTGGTTATTATTTAAAAGAAATGTATATTCACTTCAATGCCAATTCCACATATGAAGAAGCTAAGAAAAATTATCAAAATGTAGTCGACGCTTTTGTGGCTGCCAATATCGAAGAATTTGTAGAGTTTACTAACATACTTTTTACATGGAGAGAAGAAATCATCAATTCGTTTATTCACTATAAAGGGCGAAGAATCAATAATAGTGTGGCAGAAGGTATCAATTCTCAAGTATCAAAAATCATCTATAATTCGAAAGGTATTCGTAATCATAAAAGACGATCTAAAAGGATTATGTTTGCGATAAATAAAGATGGATTCATGAGATAAGAAAAAGGAGAACGGCTCGTTCTCCTTTCATGGTTATATCCCCAGGATTTAACAAAGTGTATCCCCACAATTAGTCATTGGCAGATTGTGGGTCCCCACTATTTGTCATAGTCCCATTATTCTTTAACTTTTCTTAGTAGTTTTGCGCTTCACGACGGAATACTGCTTGTGGATATCCACATACTGGACATTGTTTAGGGGCATTAGCTCCTGTGTATTTGAATCCACAGATTCCACATAACCAAGTGGCATTCTCATCACTGAATACTTTATCTGTTTCTACGTTGTTTAATAAACGTAAGTAACGAGCTTCGTGTTCTTTTTCGATTTCACCAACTTTTTCCATTTTGAATGCGATTTGATCAAATCCTTCTTCACGTGCTGTGTCTGCAAATTCTTTGTACATTTCTGTCCATTCGTAGTTTTCTCCTTGGGCAGCTGCTTTTAAGTTGTCGGCAGTCGTTCCAATTCCACCAAGAGCATCAAACCATAAACGAGCGTGTTCTTGTTCGTTACGTGCTGTTTCTAAGAAGATTTCAGCAAGTTGTTCCAATCCTTCTTTACGAGCCACTTCTGCAAAGTAAGTGTATTTGTTTCTAGCTTGGCTTTCACCCGCAAATGCAGCTTGTAAGTTTTGTTCTGTTTTTGTTCCTTTTAAGTTCATATTATTTCCTCACTTTCATTTTATGATTATTGGATTTTATCCCATTTTCATTTTCATTATACATTTAATATTTCCTTAAACGCTTCCTCATGCTCACAAAATGGTTAGAGATTTCTAACTTTAATGTTTGGATTCTTTCGCTGCATCTAGGTTTGCTTGTTCCATGAAAAATTCATAGACATCATCCGTGATTTCGCCATTAATGGATACGTCTAAATCATAGTGCTCATACAATGGTTCTAGAATCGTAGCTGCAAAACCGTTATTAGTATAAATCTCTGATGGAAGAATATTATTCTTTTCTAATACTTCTACGATATCATCTAAGAGTCCTTCCATTCCTTTTTCATCAAGCGTAATAGGCGCTATAACCATACCTGTTTCATTATCACAAATTAAAGTAACATACTGTTGTTTTTCTTCGGCAATAAAAACATATAACCCTATCGATATACTTCTTTCTTGACTAGCTTCAACAGGAATTGTAATCACGCTTTTAACCACAAATGGAATAACACTATCCTCTATGCAAAGATTCACAAAAGAACCGGTAGACATATATTCTTTATATAAATGGAATTGAACAACTTCATAAGGATTCATACATTGACATAAGTCAAACAACTCTTCTTGTTCCATTTCTCGATCAATAATGAGTAATTGTTCTAATACCGCTCCCATTGTATCTAACATATCTTGGTCTGGTAGTGATACCGAGTCAATTGGATCAATACTTATCAACAATGGCATCTTGGCATACTTATTCTTTTTTAATTGGTATTGCACTTCTGGCGTGGCAAATCCTTCGCTTTTATCCAACACAATTTCTGAATAGGTAAGACGGAAAGAAATATCTGGATATACCCCTTCTGTCGTTGAAACAAATTGATAATTATATAAGAAGTCTTCCCAATCTCCATAAACGATAATATTTCGATCCCCATTATAGAAACCTAATACTTGAATATAGACTTTCACTCCATTGACTAGTAACTCAATCGGCGTATCGCTATCAATATTTTCAAAGATATTGGTCTTTTTCACTTTTCTAGCTAACGCTTGTACTTCTTGATAACTATATTCTCCAAATTCTAAATATCCTTCTTCAATTTCTGTTAATTCATTATCTAAGGATTCTGTTTCTAATTCTTTTTGTAGTGCACCCCACTCTTTGAATGAATACCCTTTTAAAAATCCTCGAGGGATTTCCCCTTCGATATCCTGAATCAGTTCATTCAAATGTTTCTTATTTATTTTTGTCTTAATGTCTTTTTGTATTACTTTAATAACTTGATCAATATCCGCCATCATAAAAATACTTGCAATAATAAGATGATATACATCTTCTGCTGTACGATCTTTTTTATAAGTCAATGTTTCAAGATATTCTTTTAGTGCGATAACGGATGGTAAGCTTATTTCCGAAACCCCGTTATATTCTAAAAGTTGTTCTCTATCAAACACCTTTGGTTCAACTTCTATATTCTCTATAAAATGATGTGTAATCTTTTCTAATTCATCTACACCTTCTTGTGTAAAAAAGGTTAATCGCCCATCCAAAAGACTTGTAAGTTCACCTTGATCTTCTAAGATTTCAATACATTCAATTATGTCCTCATACTCAAGTTCCTCATACAGTTCTGGAAAATAACTTTCAATCCAGTCTATTATTTGCCCTTGATATATAGGCCCATATACAGTCACTAAAGACATAATGGCCTCAACCGTTTTTATAATCGTTGTTTCTGCATCCATCATTTAGCCCTCACTTTCTTCTCTATCATAACAAAAAAGAACGCATATTGCGTTCTAATAAGCTATAATTTCTACTCCATGCTCTGTTACATGAATAGTATGTTCCCATTGAGCCGATAAAGACCCATCTTTTGTATAAGCTGTCCAATTATTGTCGGCATCAATAAATAATGCCGGTTTTCCTTGGTTAATCATTGGTTCAATTGTAAAAACCATACCTGGTGCAATGACCATCCCCGTATTAGCAATTCCTACGTGATGGACGTATGGATCTTCATGGAATCCATTTCCGACACCATGTCCACAAAATTCTCGAACAACACTATATCCATTTTTGTGTGCGTGTTCTTGAATAGCTGCTCCAATATCTCCAAAATGTCCCCAAGGACGTACTGCTTTAATTCCAATTTCTAAACATTCTTTTGTTACGTCAATCAAACGCTGGGCTTCCTCGCTTACTTGACCAACGGTAAACATTCGACTGGCATCGGCATAGTGTCCCTTGTAGATAGTTGTACAATC
>CADBTK010000067.1 GCA_902797585.1 Erysipelothrix rhusiopathiae | reverse complement strand
GTTCCATAGGCTCCTTTAGACATATCGCGTGTACGCATACGTGTAGATAATAAACTTTGATGTGCATCACGCATGGTTGTATCGGTAATCAACAATTTCTTTTGATCAACAACCCATTGACTAAAACCTTGAGGCCCTAATTCATCCAATTTTTGTTTCAAACCAATTTGAGGTTGTCCACTATACGATGGGAAACGTGGGCGGTCATATTGTTTTCTTTCTGAGTTTGGATCAGAGATTTGAATGTTGGCAATGTATTTTAAAATACGGGTTGCACGGTCTTTTGAACCAACCACATCAAACAATTCAGGCGTTTCGTCAATAAATTTTGTATGACACTTTCCAGCAATAAAAGTTGGGTGTGTCAAAATGTTTGAGATAAATGGGATATTCGTTTTTACCCCACGGATGTGCACTTCACTAATTGCACGCAATGCTCGATGACATGCTCCTTCAAAAGTATTATCAACAGCGGTTACTTTTACAAGTAAGGAGTCATAATAGGGACTTATGACAGATCCAGCAGAGGCATTTCCTCCGTCGAGTCGTACACCAAATCCACCACCGGTGCGATAAGCCATGATTTGACCATGATCAGGTGCAAAATTATTTTGTGGATCTTCAGTAGTCACACGACATTGAATAGAATATCCACGTGCTTGGACATCTTCTTGTTTGGTAATTCCAATTTCAGGGCAAGACAATGGATGTCCTTCGGCAATTAGAATTTGAGCTCGCACTAAGTCGATCCCAGTCACCATTTCGGTAACGGTATGTTCTACCTGGATACGAGGATTCATTTCGATAAAGTAGTAATCTCCATTCTTATCTACTAGGAATTCCTCTGTACCAGCATTGACATAACCGACTTCTTTGGCGATTTTAACTGCATCCTTACGAATGTTTTCTAATATATCTTCTGGTACAGACCAAGCGGGTGCATACTCTACTACTTTTTGATAACGACGTTGTAAAGAACAATCGCGTTCTAAAGCGTGTACGACATTACCATGTTGATCTGCTAGAATTTGAACTTCAATATGTTTAGGCTCTAATAAGAATTTTTCGATAAAGATATCATCGTTTCCAAATGCTTTTAAGGCTTCACCTTTGACTAGTTCAAAAGCTGGTTTTACTTCTTCTGGAGTATCACAACGACGCATTCCACGTCCTCCTCCACCAGCAGCGGCTTTTAAGATAATTGGATATCCGAATGAATTGGCTTTTTCCAATGCTTCATCCGCATCTTTTAATGGGCTTTCACTTCCTGGAATGATTGGCACTCCAGCAGCGATGGCCACTTCTTTAGCACTTAATTTATCTCCCATTTTAGCTAATATATGGCTAGGTGGACCGATGAATGTAATTCCGTTTTCTTCACATGCGCGAGCAAATTCGGCATTTTCAGATAAGAAACCATATCCTGGGTGAATCGCATCCACTTGACGACGTTTGGCCATATCAATAATGGCAGGAATGTCTAAGTAGGCTCCTACAGGACTTTGGTTTTCTCCAATAAGATACGCTTCATCTGCTTTCACGCGGAAATGACTGTCGATGTCTTCGTTAGAGTAAATGGCTACTGTATTTAATCCTAAATCGTGACAAGCACGGAAAATACGAATGGCTATTTCTCCACGGTTGGCAGCCATAACTTTGTTGAATTTCTTTGAGGTTGTCAAACAATCACTCCTTTCTATTCACATAATCTTATTATAGTCTGTTTTGCTTACAAAATGAAAATAAATGACTCATTTTCATGAAAAATCTTTCAAACATTTTTTGATATGATAAATAAAAAGGAGAAAAAACATGTTTACTTATCAAAATTATTGCCAACAAGATCAATCATTATCGTTCCAACAAGCTGATAATATTCATCAAAAAATTGTCGAAGCTATTCAAAATAATAATCAAGGACAATTATTGTATGAAGAAATATTAAAAGCAGGAAGAGAATATATCCAAATTCGTATTGATTGGGCTTTTTTAACAAAAGAGGAAAAGAAGAAAATCAATGAAATTCGTACACAAAAACACAATGCGGTAATCTCTAGCTTTGATGCCTTGGCTTCATTTTGTCAATTGAATCAATTGGATAGTTGTTGGCGGGATGAAATAGGCTATGAAGAGAATGGAAAAGGATACCGAAAACGCATAGGTGATATGGGTTGTTATTTAGCATTTATTACTTCTCTATCTACACGATAAATAAAGGATTTTTATGACTAAAAGTTCGTTTCTTAACGGGCTTTTTTTCTTTTTCTTTAAATTTGTTGAAAGTTCAACTATTTCATATGAAATTATGATAGAATATTTTCAATAGGAAGATTATGAAACGATTAAAATGGATGATGACGTTGATGTTGGTTTTAGGTATGGTTCAACCATTACCAACATTTGCGGATGAAGATACAACAGAACAGACAAAAGAAATACTCTCGATTTATGATGCGGAAGTGACATCTAAAGTTACGGCTGGTCAATCGACGGCTACAAAAGAGAAGGCAGCTAAAATCACGACCAAAGAAGCTAAAAAAGGAGTCGAAGTTAAAGATACGATTTCTTATAGTGGGCTTGTACCTGAAGAAAAATATGAAATCACATGTCAGTTGGTTTATTACGAAGCCAACCAAGAAAAAGTTGTAACGAAAACCATTGTTACCAAAAAAGCCAGCGATACTGGTGAGGGAACATGGGAAATCTCAATGGATACGATTAAAGGTTTAACTTCGGGTGTGAAATATCACATGTATGAAGAAATCAGTAGTGAAAAAGCCTTTGAATTCCAAGAAGGAATTCAGAAACAAACTTTCACACAAAATGATCCTTATTCAAATACAGGAATGATTGAAGTAGCTGAGCCTACAGAAATTCCTGAAGCTAGTAAAGAAGTAACTTTCTATGGAAGAGACAAGTACAAACATCCTGTCTATGCAGTTGTTCGTTATTCAGAATCTGGATCGGAACAAACAGTGGATACTTGGGAAGGAAAAGATGCTCACAAGATTATCCTTACAGAAGGTTCTTACTACATGGTTGAATATAAAGACGACGAATCATTGGAGTTTTCAAAAAGTTTAATTTTCCATTTGGCAAATGATGGAACTATTGAATTACGTCAAGATGATAAATGGTTAAAACCAGAAAAAGCAGAAGTATCAATCAATGGATTGGTGAAGAAGAAAAAGAAAACCGCTGCGAAAGAAAAAGAAACGACACCAGAAACGGCGAGATACACCAACATGGTGGAGTTGTTAATCTTATTGATGGTGGCATTAATAGTCTCTGTGAAGATTTTCTGCTCACGTATTTTTACGATTGAATAAGCCGAGGGAATGTAGTGAGCCCAAAAAGTTGGACTAAAAAATTTAATTGTATTAAGACAAGGATTGTTGTCTGTATTGTAACGGACTCAATCCTTTT
>CADBTK010000066.1 GCA_902797585.1 Erysipelothrix rhusiopathiae | reverse complement strand
TTTAGTGAAGTTGTTCAACAAATTTTAGAACAAAAAGAAAACTATGGGCAACAACCAGATAACCATATCAAAGTAAATTTGGAATATGTTTCTGCTAACCCAACAGGATCTCTTCACTTAGGGCATGCCAGAGGGGCTGCATGGGGAGATAGTTGTGCACGCATTATGAAAAAAGCCGGATATGATGTAACTAGAGAATACTATGTGAATGATGCCGGAAACCAAATTACTAACTTAGCTTTATCTTTAAATGCGCGATATCGTCAAGCGCATGGTTTGGAATATGAAATTGGCGAAGATGGATATATGGGAGCCGATGTTCAACAAGCAGGAGAAGACTTAGCAAAAGAATTTCCAAACCAATATTTAGAACCAACCAAAGAAAACCTTCAATTCTTTAGAGAAAAAGGAATTGAGTTTGAAATGGAAAAAATTCGCAAGGATTTAGACCAATATCGTGTTTCTTTTGATGTATGGACAAGTGAACAATCTTTATATGATAAAGGATTGGTCGAAAAAGCTATTGAAACATTAATAGAAAAAGGACATACCTATCAAGAAGAGGGTGCCCTTTGGTTTGAAACAACAAAATATGGAGATGACAAAGATCGAGTTTTGATTAAACAAGATGGATCATTAACATACTTGGTTCCAGATATTGCCAATCATGATCAAAAGTATAAACGAGGATTTGATGTGATTGTGGACTTTTTTGGAGCCGATCACCATGGATATATTCCGCGCTTAAAAGCTAGTATGCAAGCGATGGGAAATAATCCGGATCAACTTCACGTAGATATTATTCAAATGGTACGCTTAGTCAGTGAAGGAATTGAAGTAAAAATGAGTAAGCGTTTAGGAAATGCCACAACCATCAATGAACTATGTGACAATGTTGGAGTGGATGCAGCTCGTTATTTCTTTGTATCTAGAGCCTTGGATAGTCACTTGGATTTCGATGTGGATTTAGCAACTAAAAAATCCAACGATAATCCTGTATATTATGCACAATATGCCCATGCACGTATGTGCTCTATCCAAAAACAAGCTACGGATATCCAAGTAGCGGATAGTTTTGAACTATTAACAGATGAAAAAGAAATTGATTTAATGAAAGCTCTACAAGAGTTTAATAAAGTAATTGTCGAAAGTGCACGCACAAGACAAGTACATAAAGTGTGCCACTACATTCAATCAGTGGCATCAAAATTCCATAGCTTCTACAATGCATGTAAAGTATTAGATGCGACCAACCCTACATTAAGTGGACAGCGTTTGGCTTTGGTTCAAGCAACTCAAATAGTATTAGCCAACGCATTAGACTTAATTGGGGTACAAGCTGTTGAATCAATGTAAGGAAACGAAGGAGAAATTGATATGAAAAAATCAATGATTCAAATCGCCAGAGACACACTTGAATCTAGTAAATCAGCCATGCCATTTTTGGATTTATGGAAGGCGGTAGCCAGTGAGATGGGCTTTAATGAAACGCAATTTGAAGATAACATTGCGCAATTCTACACCGACTTATCTTTAGATGGACATTTCGTAAATTTGGAAGGAAACGCATGGGATTTAAAAAAACGTCATACGCTTTCTGAAAGTGTAACGGATACAGATTCCATTGCGGTTGATGAAGACGAAGATACGGAAGAAAACGAATCACTCGAAACCGAGGACGAACAAGACACGAGCGAAGAATAATCGTGGTGTCACATTCTTTTCACTTTGAGCCGATAAGATGAAAGTGGAAAGGAGAAGGAATGCGAAAGAAAATCTGCCTCAAGGGCAGATTTTTTAGTATAATCTATATAAATGATTAGTTAGGAGAATTCTATGTTTAAAGCCATTGGGTATGTCGTTACGGAAAACTTAACCAACCTGTATCGAATTTACTCTATTGCCAAATATGAATTATTAGCCGATATGCGTGATTCTAAATTTGGGATCATTTGGAACTTTTTATCTCCGGCCATTCAAGTCTTTACTTATTGGTTGGTTTTTGGTCTAGCTTGGGGAAGAGCGGATGTGAAATATCGTGGGATTACAGTATCTTACTTACCTTGGCTAGTTGTTGGGTTTGCGTGTTGGTGGTATATCCGCCCATGTATTACCGATGGATGCTCTGCCATCTTTTCTAAGACCAAAGTTATCACAAAGATGAAATTTCCTGTTTCGGTATTACCGGCAACCATTTGTTCAAAAGAATTGTTTAATCATGCCTGTATGATGGTAATTACCATTGTTACATTGGTTCTATGTGGATATATGCCAAGTGGGCACTGGTTGTGGATTTTGTATTATACAATATGTGCTTTTATGTTTGGGGAAGCCGTGACATTGGTATTAAGTGTATTAACGATGTTGTGGCGAGATGTGAAAAAATTTATAGCCTCAATCATGCGAATGTTGATGTATTTTTCACCAATCTTATGGAATTGCCACTTTAATGCCGATGTTCCATTTGCCTCTATTTTAAATAAAGCTGTGAAATTAAATCCGATTTATTACATCATTCAAGGATATCGTGATGCGATTTTCTATGGTCGCTCACCTCTAGATCATCCAGTGATTACACTTTATTTCTGGGGTGTGGTTTTTGTGATTTTTACCATTGGATGTATTTTGATGTATAAATTTAAACGTAAGTTTATCGATATGATTTAGGGGGATGTGTATGGCAGATCAAGAATATGCAGTGATCGTGGATCACATTTCAAAAATCTATACTTTGAAAAATAAGGACAACCAACATAAACACGATAAGAAACGCTTTTATGCTCTAAAGGATGTATCCTTTAAAGTAAAAAAAGGAGATTGTGTTGGAATATTAGGAACCAACGGTTCTGGGAAAAGTACTTTAAGTTTATTGTTGTCAGGAATCAGCGAAATCGATTCAGGACAAATGACAATTAATGGAGAACAAGCATTGGTTGCGATCAATACGGGATTAAATCCACAATTAACCGGCTTAGAGAATATCAAAGTCAAAGGGGCATTGATGGGATTGAGAAAGAAACGTATTGAAGA
>CADBTK010000065.1 GCA_902797585.1 Erysipelothrix rhusiopathiae | reverse complement strand
GAAAGTATGAACGGCTTCTACAAAGATAGAATAGATATCTTTTAGTTTTAATGTTTTATAAATAAACAAACTAACAATTAAAGCATAGAATACCGAAATAACTGCCGCTTCTGTTGGTGAAGCAATTCCAGAATAAATACATCCTAAGATAATAACAGGACTTAGTAAGGCAAAGAAGCCTTCACGGAAAACTTTTGCTAATCCTTTTTCTTTTAATTCATTTACTTTGGCATCGATTTTTTCTTTATCTTCTCCGTAACGTTTACAGTAATAAAATGCATAAGCCATTAATAAGAATCCAATTAATAAACCAGGAACAATTCCAGCAATAAATAAACTGGACACACTTTCACCACTAGCCATCGCAAACATGATAAATGGAATACTTGGCGGAATAATAACACCTAAACCACCAGCAACCGCTACAATGGCAATTGAGAATTTTCGATCATACCCAAGTTCTGTTAAAAATGGAATCGTCATAGATCCAACCGCGGCTACAGTAGCTGGTGCAGATCCAGAAATAGCTCCATAGAATAAACAAGTGACAATCACAGCGCTTGGAATTCCTGCTGTTCTTTTTCCTAAGAAATAGGCAAAGACATCAAATAAGCGTTTTGAAATTTGACCATGTGCCATCACAATACCAGCAAGTACAAACAGAGGTACGGCTAATAATGGGAAGGAGTCAATTCCTCCTAACATCGATCGAATCACAAAACTTCCTGTTGCGGTAAATGATGGATCAAAAGCTCCAGGCAATATAGATACAATTCCTAAAGAAATAGAAATAGGAATCGCAATCATTAAACAAAATATAAATAAAATAAATACTAACCCTATTGACATGAATCACACCCCGATTCTACTGAGTCCAAAATGGATTCCGTTAATGAACCTTCTTCGGCAAATTCATTGTTTTTATCCATTAAAACTTTTCCATTGATTACAATTCTTTGAATAATTCGAATGGAACATAATACAAAAGCTACCAAAGGAGCCGATTGTACAAAGGACATTGGTATTTGACATGCTGGTGATACTTGACCAGATGCAATTGTTTCTTGTAAATAACGATAAGCATAAGGAATCAAGTAAAGAAAGAATGCCAAACTAATCACTAGATTTAAAATTTTAAAAGCTGCTTCTCCTCGTTTGGAAAATAGTTTAATAAATTGATCAATCTTAATAGAAATACACTTTTTCGTGCATAAACTGACACTAATAAATGCCGCCCAAATAAATATGTATCTTGTTATCTCTTCGGACCAAGATAAAGAGATATGCAATACATAACGAGAAATAATCTGAAGTCCCATAATCAAAGTCATTGCGATTAAACAAAGAACCATGAATATCTCTTCAAGGTTTTCCTCTAAATAATATAACGCTTTCTTCATATAAATCATTCCCTTCAAGAGAAAAGCTCAACGTAAACATTGCGCTTTTATTTTATATTGTTTCATTAATCAATTTCAAGACTGTATTTAAACCGTCAACATTCATTTGTCCTGGAGCAGATACTTGTCCAACGGCACCAAATGTTGCACATGAACCAAATACTTCCCCGCATAAACGACTGATTAATCCTAAACCACCCATAGACATTGTAATGATTGGACGGTCCGCATATTCATCCACCATTTCTGCAGTTGCTTCCAATAATGCCAATACATCTTTTTTGCATTTAGGCATCATCGCAATTTTAGGAATATCTGCATTCATTTCTTGCATTTTACGCATGCGTGAAATTAATTCATCTTTATCAGGTGTTCCAGAGAAATCATGGTTACTAGCGACAACTTTTACTTGGTTATCGTGAGCACATTCGATAATTTCTTTTACATATTCATCTCCAGTAAATGCTTCCACATCTACCATGTCAATGAATCCTGATTTACATGCTTCTTTATTTAAAACAACATAATCTTCAGGATTAATGGCTTTTTCTCCACCTTCTTTAAATGTACGGAATGTAAATAATAATGGTGTATCTGATAAGATTTTACGCATTTCTTTTAAAACATTACGTACTTCGTCAAAGTTGTTTACATCATAGAACCAATCTACACGCCATTCTACGATATCAAAATTAACATTTTGTAAGTTGATCGCTGCATTGATGATTTCATCTTTAGTACGACCAACAATTGGTACGATGATTTTAGGTGTACCAGATCCTAAAGTTACATTTTTAATAGTTACTGTGTTCATAATAAACCTCTCATTTACTATCTACAGTATACAATTATTCGGCAGCAGCTTCTACCATTTTTTCGTAACGCATGTTTACGAACAATCCTAACAATACTCCAACTCCTGTTAATACGATGTTCATAACCATTACACCACTAGGAGTCATACCACTAGCAGCAGATAAGATTGTGTAGTTACATAAACTAGATGCGATCATAACTAAGGCAGTAACAGTACCTTTAATACGTGGGAATAACATGTTACATACTGAAGTTGCGATTTGTAACAATCCTCCAGCTCCTGCCCATCCGATGATGAATGAACCGATAACACATAATTGTTGAGTTTTTCCCATCAATACAACAACCATAGTTACTAAACAGATGATTGGGTATGCCAAGATGAAACGAACATCTTTAATTTTACTAGTTAATAATGCAGTTACGATCAATCCAATAATTGTACCCATTGAGTAGTAAGATTGCATAATACTTGGGTCTTGCCATTTAACAACATCAACAGCGAAGTTTTGTGCACAGTTTAACCATAATTGGAATGTACCAGTTGTAGTGAATCCAATTAAGATCATAGCAATTGATTCAATTGAGAAGTGAGTGTTTTTGATAGATTGTAACAATCCTTCTTTTTCTTGTGCTTCTTCTCCATCAGTGTCTGGCATAGGTACAAATAGAATCATAATAGCTAATGCTAAGAAAGCTAATCCAGAAACTAAGAATAAACGAGTGTAAGAAGTTACTCCGTTTAATGTAACAACAGCCATACCTAAGAAGAATGGCAAGCAGAATTGACAAATAGAAATGAAGAATTTAATTCCCATTGTCGCAACACCAGGGTTCTTTTTGAAGATTTCTGTAACAGCTGGGTAAATACCAGTGTCTAAGAATGAGTTAGCAATACCACCTAAAATAGCACAGATGTAAGCGATAGAGTAACCACCGTTAGCTCCAGCGTTGTAAGCGAAAATCATTCCTAATAAGTAAATAGCATAAGAACATCCACCAATCATGATAGATTTTTTACGTCCTAATTTGTCAGACAAAGGTCCAGCAAATGGCAATGCGATCAAACGTCCTAATCCTAAGGCAGCAGAGATCGCAGTAATTTTCATTACATCTACTCCCCAACTAGCTGCTAAAGATTCTTTAATAACCGCTTGTCCCAACACGGCAGATCCTACACCGTGAAGGAAGTAGTTTAAGTACATAATAATTGCAGCAGGTAAAAACTTTTTGTTCATAATCTTTTTAATTCCTTCCTTATTCGTATTTAATTCCTAATACTTCTTTCATGTGTTCAATTGGCATATCGTGTCCAGTCCACATTTTGAACCCGGCAGCCCCTTGGAACAACATCATTCCAAAACCATTCATCGTTTTACAT
>CADBTK010000064.1 GCA_902797585.1 Erysipelothrix rhusiopathiae | reverse complement strand
GTAGCGATTGTAGGACGCCCTAATGTAGGGAAGTCAACTGTCTTTAACCGTTTAATCGGTCAAAGAAAAAGTATCGTTGATGATACACCAGGAGTTACAAGAGACCGTATATATGGGGAAGTGGAATGGCTCACCCAAACATTTCGCTTGATCGATACTGGAGGAATTCAGATTGAAGATCAAGCTTTTTCTTCTGAAATCAATATGCAAGTAGATATTGCGATTGAAGAAGCCGATGTCATCTTATTTATGACTAGTGCCCAAGAAGGGGTTACTACCGATGAATTAGTCATTGCCAAAAAACTTCAAAAATCAAAAAAACCTGTCATTGTTGTTGTGAATAAAGCGGATAATGAAAGCTTACAGATGATGCAATATGAGTTTTATCAATTAGGTTTAGGAGATCCAATGATTGTTTCTGGAATTCATGGTATTGGATTTGGAGACTTATTAGATAAAGTCATGGAATTATTGCCGCAACAAACCGAAAGCATCTATGAAGGGGTCACATCTTTTAGTGTGATAGGAAGACCTAATGTTGGGAAAAGTTCATTAGTAAACTCTATTTTAAAAGAGGACCGCGTTATTGTTAGCAATATCGAAGGTACAACACGTGATGCCATTGATACGCCATTTACTTATAATGGACAAGAATATGTCATCATTGATACTGCAGGTATTCGTAAACGTGGAAAGATTTGGGAAAATATTGAAAAATATTCCATCATTCGCGCATTAAGTGCGATTGATCGCAGTCAAGTTTGTCTATTTGTGATCGATGGGGAAAGAGGAATTGTGGAACAAGATAAGCACGTGGCTGGTCTTGCCCATGATGCTGGTAAAGGAGTTATCATCATTTACAATAAATGGGATACAGTAAAAAAAGATCAAAATACAATGCAAAAAGTAAAAGATAAGATATATAGTGAATTCTTATATTTGAATTATGCACCCATTGTCTTTACTTCCGCATTAACAGGTCAAAAAGTACAAAATGTATTACCTATGATTGATCAAGTAAAAGAGAATTGTACACGTCGTATCGCAACCAATGTATTAAATGATGTCATTTTAGATGCCCAAATGTTAAATCCACCAAAACCTCATAATGGTAGACAATTGCGCATTTATTATGCAAGTCAAGTTGCGATTGAACCTCCGACAATTGTCTTATTTGTCAATGATCCGGAATTATTACACTTTTCATATAAACGATATATAGAGAATAAAGTCAGAGAAGCTTTTGACTTCGAAGGAACGCCAATTAAGATTCTGGCTAGAAAGAGATCATAATATGAGTAAACATCAAGTTGCGGTACTTGGAAGTGGAAGTTGGGGAACAGCAATTGCACAAGTTTTGGCCGATAACCAAGTACCTGTCTATTTATATGGACGAAATCAAAGTGAAGTAGATGAAATCAATCAAAAACATACAAATTCTAAATTTTTTGAAGACATAGAGATTAATCCTAATATTGTCGCAACCACCGATCTTACTTGTGTAAAAGATTGTGACATTGTCGTATTAGCTGTTCCTACTATTGCGGTAGAACAAATATGTACAAGTATTGATTCATCATTACAAGAAAAGACAATCGTGGTTAACTTATCAAAAGGATTTCATCCAGTAACCAATGAAAGAATGTCAGAAGTGATTCGTCACTCTATATCCGAAGAGAAATTATCTTCTGTGGTTTCTTTAATTGGACCAAGTCATGCTGAAGAGGTTATCTTACGTCAATTAACAAGTATCGATGCTGTTAGTTTGAAATTAGAAGATGCGACTATTGTTCAACAAGTTTTCTCTAATGAATATTTACGTATTTATACAGGAAGCGATGAAGTTGGAAGTGAAATTGGAGCTGCATTAAAAAATGTAATGGCTATTGCCTCTGGAATCTTATCTGGGCTAGGATATCATGATAATACACGTGCTGCATTAATTACTCGTGGATTACAAGAAATGATTCGTTTTGGTGTTTTCTTTGGTGGAAAACCAAAAACATTTAATGGATTGACTGGAATTGGTGACTTAATTGTTACTTGTTCATCTATTCATTCACGTAACTGGCAAGCTGGATATAAAATTGGAAAAGATAACTCTGTAGAACCATTCTTAAAAGAAAATAAGAAAACGGTCGAAGGAGTTCGTACCGCAAAAATTGTTCATGAAATCGCTATGAAAAATGGAATTGATATGCCTATCTGTGAAGAAGTTTATCAAATCTTATACAATGGGAAACAACCTAATACTTGTGCAAAAGATTTAATGTTGCGCGATTTAAAGGAGGAGTTTACGTGGCAAAATTCGTAAACAAACGTTCCTTAACACAATCTATTTCTGAACAAATGAATATTTCCCAAAAAGAAGCAGCAAATATTGTGGATTTATTCTTTGAAGAAATTTCAGATGCCTTGATACAAAATGGGAATGTTGATATTACAGGTTTTGGTAAATTTTATTTATTTGAACGAAAAGAAAGAATGGGAATCAATCCCAATACCATGGAGCGTGTCATTCAACCAACAAGTTATTTGCCAAAATTTAGACCGAGTCAAACATTAAAGAATCGTTGTAACGAGGAAAATCGTGATGATTCATAAAATGATTCTAATTTCTGATGGTTGGAATTATGATTCAAAACCTTTACCTGGTGTTGAGATTTTACAGAAATTAATCATTGATCATACAGGGCAGGGTAGTTTTGTTTCTTATATATCTAATAAAGAAAATAATGAATTAAAAGTAAAAAGAAATATATCTTTTTCGATTGAACCCAATCAAGCTACTTTCATTCTTAATTCATTGCATGATTTTTTTAAAGAAAATGAACCTATAAAGCTTGATTATATTAAGAATTGGGAATGTACATTAATAGATCAAGATAAGAATGAAGTTACTTATAATGGAGCTATGGTAGGGAAAGTAAACTATGATTCCATTGATTTAACGGATTATATTCGTACATCTACTAAGATAGAAAATTGTTTCGTATTTAATACAATGGATCGTACAGATTTAGGTTATGGCTGCTATTGCGCAGAATAATATAAAAGGAGAAAACCTATGATTACAGGAAAAACAGGATTATTAGCTTTAATTGGATCACCCGTATCACATTCTGGCTCACCAGCAATGTATAATTACAGTTTCCAACGTTTAGGATTGGATTATGTATATGTTGCCTTTGATGTGACAGAACAAGATGTACCACAATATTTGGATGCGATGCGTTTATTAAAAATGCGTGGTGGAAATGTCACGATGCCAGATAAAATCGCAGTCGCACAAAATGTGGATGAATTAGCTGGCGCTGCTAAATTAGTAGGAGCTGTTAATACCATTGTCAATGAAAATGGAAAATTAGTAGGACATATTACTGATGGAAGTGGATTCAATGATAACTTACGTGATCATGGTGTAACATTAGAAGGTAAAAAAGTCACTATTGTTGGTGGTGGTGGAGCTGCCACTGCTATCCAGGCCCAAATGGCTTTAGATGGAGTAAAAGAGTTATCTATTTTCAATATTAAGGACGATTTTTTCCAACGTACCGTTGAGATGGGAGCAAAAATTCAACAAGAAGTACCGACATGTACAGTCAATGTATATGATTTAGCGGACAAAGAATGTCTAAGAAAAGAAATCTTAGAAAGTGATATTCTAGTCAATGCGACCATTGTGGGTATGAAACCATTACAAGATCACAGTATTACCGATGGATT
>CADBTK010000063.1 GCA_902797585.1 Erysipelothrix rhusiopathiae | reverse complement strand
CTTAATTGTTCATATCGCTTCCAATAATCTAGTTGGGGTAACATCTGTTTCATATATTCAACGGCTTGTTTCTCATCAAACCCTTCTTTTATCATATGTGGTAAACACACTTCAATTAATTGATCCATATCATGATATGTATAAGTCCCATCCGCATAACACCATTGACAATATTGTTCATTTAAAGATCCATCTTTATTATGGCTAATAATGTTATCTTCTAAAGGCATTCCACAACATTGACAAATTAGTTTTTGCGGAGAACCCAATAGTGTATTAATGGATACATGATAAAGATTCGATAATAGTTTTAATGTTTCTGTATTTGGCACCGTTTCCCCTGTTTCCCAACGTGAAACTGCTTGTCTAGTTACATATACTTTCTCAGCTAATTCATCTTGTGAATAGCCATGTTTAGAACGTAATTGATAAAGAATATCTTTGGTTTCCATAATAAGTCCTCCTACTCATATTCTATTACATTCAAACAAGAACTCACGCAACTCTTTGTTGCATAAAAAAAGACTTAAACACGATTGTTTAAGTCTTTTAGAGTGAGATATGAACTAAAGTTGTACCTGCCCAACTTTAGTTCCTGCTTTACAAGTTCCTTGTGCAATCATATCTACAGAACGAATTTCTGCAGTATTGGTAAAGGCAACGACAATGGTTGTTCCTTTTTGGGCTGCACGTACCGCATCCAAATCAACGACTGCCAAGATTTGTCCTGCTTTTACACGATTTCCTTCACTCACTTTTACAGAGAAAGGCAACCCATTTAATGCAACTGTATCCAACCCCACGTGAACTAATACTTCTGCACCGGAATCTGTTAAAATTCCATACGCATGTTTGGTTGGGAAAATGCTTGTGACAATACCAGAAACTGGTGCATATACAATTCCATTCTCTGGTTCAACGGCATATCCATCCCCCATCATTCCTTTTGAAAATACAGGATCATCGACTTCACTCATTGAAATAATCTTTCCATCCGCTACACAGACAAAGTCTTCTTTAATCCCTTTAAACTTTGTTTCAGCCTCTTGACTTGCCGAAACCGATTCTACATCCACTTTAGGAATCTCTTGTCCTGAGTCTAATAAGTCTTGAATATCCGATTTTAAGATATCTGCTTTTGGACCATATACAGCTTGTACACCATTTCCTTTAACAATCAGTCCCATAGCACCCGCTGCTTTCCATTGGTCTTCACTTCCAACAACACCTTGTTCTTTTACTGTTACACGCAAACGTGTCATACAAGCATCCACATCTTCAATATTGTCTTTTCCACCTAATAAGTTAATGATTTTTACAATTTGTGAATTAGCATCCACACTGCCACTCATTTCCTTACTTTCAGATTCTTCATCTGTATCATAGTTTCCATTACGACCAGACGTTGCGAAATTGAATTTTTTAATCATGAAGTTCGCAATAAAGTATGTCACTACACCAAATAATAATGATACCCAAATAAAGTTGAATAAATCCATTCCTAATCCAGCTTTTAAAATCATTGGAGTACGAGTTAATAATTCAATATTTCCAAACGAGTGAACACGTAAGTTAATGAGATCTGCCATCGCAAAGGCTGCCCCTTGAATTAAAGAGTATACAAAGTATAAAGGCATAGCCGCAAACATGAACATATATTCAAGTGGTTCCGTTACACCCGTTAAGAATACCGCTAAAGCTGCAGATACAAACATTGATTTATATTTTTTCTTTTTGTCTGGATCCACATTGCGATACATAGCTAGTGTCATTCCCATTAAGATACCTGTAGCTCCAATCATTTGTCCCACTTTGAAACGTGCTGGTGTAATCGTTGTTAATAATTGAGAATAACTACTGGCATCCCCTGCTCCTTTAAAGTTAATCAAATCTGTTACCCAAGCTAACCATAGAGGATCTTGTCCAAATACTTCTGCTCCTTTTTGAGCCCCTGTTAATACTTCATACGTTCCACCTAAAGCTGTATAGTTCATAGGAATCGTTAACATGTGGTGTAATCCAAATGGCAACAATAAACGTTCCAATGTTCCATATACAAAAGGTGCTAAAATAGGTGCATTATCTTTTGAGTTAGCAATCCACATACCAAAGTTATTGATTCCTGTTTGTACAACTGGCCAGAAAATAGATAAGGCAATCGCAACCACAATGGAACGAACAATTACGACAAATGGTACAAATCGTTTTCCATTAAAGAAAGTTAACGCTTCTGGTAATTTTCGATAGTTGTAGTATTTGTTGTAGGAAGTTGCTCCTACAAATCCAGAGATAATTCCTACAAAGACTCCCATGTTTAATGCCGGCTGCCCTAATACATTGATAAAGTAGTTTGCCACTGGAATTTGTGTACCAAATACAGTGGATACATGAGCTGCTTCATCCGCTAACATATCTGTACTGACACCAAAGAAATGACCTGTAATCAAGTTG
>CADBTK010000062.1 GCA_902797585.1 Erysipelothrix rhusiopathiae | reverse complement strand
AGCCGAATTAAAAATCATTGTATATAATTCGTTTGATCGAAATACGAGAACGTATATAAAAAATAAGTTGTATCATTCTTTGGATAATGTGAAGAAGATTGAGATGGTTCGTGAGGATAATTTTCAAAATGTGAATCTATCGAATTATGATCTGGTTTTTACGACAACGCCGTGTCCGGTTGAAAACGCTATTAAAGTAAGTCGCAGATTGGATCGTTTTGATATTAAAAAAATGAATGATACGATTTTAAATCGTATTAAGGAAAGTCAAAAAATTAAGATCAATAATACACAAATTTTTTTCTTGGAAAATATTAAAACGGGATATTCAGCCAAAAATAAAGAAGATGTCATTCGTAAAGGCTGTAAGCTTTTGGAAGAAACGGGATTTGTACAGCCAGGATTTGAACAAAAAGTGTTGGATCGTGAAAATGTGACCCCAACTTCCATTGGTGGTGGGGTTGCTATTCCACATGGTTTTAGAGAAAATGTGAAACAAAGTGCAGTGGCTGTGATCACATTGAAACATGTGATTGATTGGTCTAAAAATGATAAGGTCCAAGTTGTATTTTTGATTGCAGCTGATTTTAAAAATAATCAAGAAATTCAAGATTTCTTCTCAAAATTTTACGCATTCATCGATGATAAAAATAGCATACAAGAAGTCATTGATGCAAGATTGCCAACACATATATTGGAAATCTTGCATCGAAAAAATTTGTATTAATTACCAAAAAGTCCTTTATATAAAGGACTTTTTCTTTTGCACTCTTGTAAGTGCAAAAGGGGACCTTAATAAATTTGAGAAAGTCAAATCGAAAATATATTCTAAAAGTGGTTAAAGGCAAAGCAAGTAGAAAGGAGGAAGAAAATGAAGATCACATTTGGAGTTGACAGTTTTATTTGGAGTGAGGTGTTTGGTGAAAAAGATATTTGGATCATTCCAAAAGCAGAAGAGCTTGGATTCGAAGTTATTGATCTAGCGATTGCACATCCAGAAACTTTTCCAACCGAAAAGGTCAAGGCTGCACTCCAGAAAACAAAGTTAAAAGTTGTTACAACAACAACGTTAGGAGCTGAAACCAATCCAATTTCAGATGATCCAGAAATTCGTGCAAATGCCGTACGACACATGAAAAAATTAGTTGATATCAATAAGGATTTGGGTTCGACCATTACTGGCGGTGTCAACTATGCTGGATGGGGTTGCTTGACTGGAAAGCCACGTACAGAAGAGGAATGGCAACGATCAATCACATGTATGCGAGAAGTTGCTGAATATGCATTAGCAACATATCCAGAATTGAAAATTTGTGTTGAGCCATGTAATCGTTTTGAAACACATTTTCTGAATATTGCCGAAGATGCTGTGCAATATTGTAAGGATGTTGGTACCGGAAATATGGGTGTCCATTTGGACTGCTTCCACATGATTCGTGAAGAAAAGAGTTTTACTAAAGCAGTTAAAACATGTGGAAAAGAATATTTGGGTTATGTACATGTAAATGAAAATGATCGTGGGATTCCAGGAACAGGATTGGTTCCGTTCAAAGAATTTTTTAAAGCATTGAAGGATATTGATTATCAAGGATATTGTGTCATTGAAAGCTTTGATCCAAGTTTTACTGAATTAAATGCACAATGCGCTATTTGGAGAAGTTTTGCGCCAACCGGTGAAGCATTGGCAGTGGAAGGATTACATAATTTAAAAAAGATTGCTGCAACAATTGAGTAGCGAAGGAGGAATACAAAATATATGTTAGTTAACTTAAAAGAAATCTTAAGTGAGGCCGAAAAAGGTGGATATGCGATTGGTTGTATCAACACACCGAATATGGAAACATTACGTGCGGTTGTTGATGCGGCAGAAGATGTAAATGTACCAATTATTATTGATCATGCGCAAGTTCATGATTCATTGATTCCAATCGAATACATTGGACCGAAAATGGTTGAATATGCCAAACAAGCAAAAGTACCTGTCTGTGTGCATCTTGATCATGGAAGTGATTATACGTTTGTCTTACGAGCAATCCGTGCTGGATTCACATCCATCATGTATGACTTGAGTGCATTGCCATTTGAAGAAAATGCAGCACAATTGAAAACATTTGTTGAATATGCACACAAGATGAACATTACGGTAGAAGCTGAATTGGGAATCATGACTTCGACAGCCGATGATAGTCACGGCGGTGCAGCTGGATGGACACATGAAACGATTAAAAAGACATTTACGGATCCAGCTCAAGCTGCTGAATTTGCGAATATCACAAATGTTGATGCTTTGGCCGTATGTTTTGGTACAGCACATGGAATTTATGCCGAACCACCAATTTTAGATATCGATCGTGTAAAAGCAATTCGTGCAGCGATGCCTTCTTCAACCCGTGTCGTTATGCATGGTGGAAGTGGTGTTGATGCTGATCAGGTACGAGCTGCGATTTCGGCTGGCGTTTCTAAAGTTAACTATTATTCGTATATGGCAAAGGCATGTAGTGCGCATATGGCAGAATATTTTGCTGAAAATAAAGGAGATGTTTTCTATCATGAAGCACAAGAAGAAGCTTATCGCTTTATGCGCGGATATGCAGCCGATGTGATGAGAGTATTTAAAAACGGAAAATAATATGGAATCTAGCATTGATCTATCAAAAGTTTTTGTAAAAGATGCTGTCGTGCTTGATCATGAACCTTTCTTGAATAAAGATGCAATGTTTGACTTCATGGTGGATCGATTTGTACAAGCTGGTATTGTAACCGATAAGCAACAATACTTGGATGCTTTACAATATCGTGAAGGACTTGGATCAACATACATGGGAAATTTTATCGCCCTTCCTCATGGAAAATGTGATGCCGTTATTCAACCAGGTATTGGCTTTTGTCGATGCATATCACCTTTTCAATATGAATCTTGTGGTGAGTCTGGGGAAGTAAAATATATATTCATGTTAGCAATTGCTGGTACACAAACAGGAGATGAATATATGCGTGTGTTAGCAGCTTTGGCAGGATTATTGGCTCATGACGAGTTTATCGATTTGGTGTCGAAAGCAAAAAGTTATAACGAAATTTTAGAAATAATAAAAGAGTTTAAAAAATAGGAGATGTCTTATGAAAGTTGTAGGGGTTACTTCTTGTGCAACGGGTATTGCACATACATATATGGCAGCAGAAGCAATCAAGAAAATTTGTAAAGAGAAAGGATACGAATGCAAAGTAGAGACCCAAGGTGCACTGGGAATCGAAAACAAATTAAAGGATAAAGAAATTGCAGCAGCTGATTTGATTGTCTTTGCCAATGATGTAGGAATTACACAGGCTAGTCGTTTCAAGCCATATAAAGACAAGACGATTTCGGTCAAACCTCATGAAGTCATCAAAAATCCGGGAATCATCTTCGAAAAACAATAAAAAAATAAAACATTAGGATTAAAGGAGAAATAATAATGAAAGACACATTACGTGAGATTCAACAGGCATTGTTAACTGGTGTTTCTTACATGTTACCATTTGTAATTTCAGGTGGAATTTTAATTGCTTTAGGATTCGCATTTGGAGGTTACTTGATTCCAAATGATCCATATGGATCGAGTTTTGCATCTACGACATTCTGGCTTGGTAAAGTTGCATTTGGATTGATGTTACCTGTATTGGGTGCATACATTGCCTATGCAATTGCCGATCGTCCAGGTATCGTTGTTGGTATGGTTGGCGCTTGGATGTGTACAGACCCTTGGGGTGTTGGCCAATCTTCTGGATTCTTAGGTGCTTTGATTGCAGGTATCATTGCAGGTTATTTAACAAACTTGATCAAACGTATTCCTTTACCAGAAAAATTACGTTCGTTGTTACCAACGTTGATTGTTCCTTTGTTAGGCGTTTGGGGCATTGGTTTGATTATGTTCTATATCATTGGTGCACCATTGGCAGCCATGACAACGGGTTTGACTTCATTCTTGAATGGATTGGGTACTGGAAACTTAATTATTTTAGGAATAGTCCAAGGATGTATGCTTGCCTTTGATATGGGTGGTACCGTAAACAAAGTTGCTTATGCATTTGCATTGGCTGCAATGGATGCTAATAATTTTATGCCAATGGCAGCTAACTTTATTGGTAGTATGGCACCGCCACTTGGAATTGCGATTGCTATGCTTATCAACAAGAAAAAATTTACAGAAAATGAACGAGGTTCATTGGTTGGTTTGTTTGTTGGTGCCTTTGCGATGATCACTGAATATGCGATTCCTATCGCGACAGCCGATCCAATTCGTGTTATTCCATCCTTGATGGTTGGTTCCGCAGTAGGTTGTGCATTGAGCTATGCATTTGGATTAACGATGCGTGCTCCACATGGCGGCTTATTCGTTCTATTTGCATTAAATAAACCTATTCTGTTTATCTTAGCATTGATTATTGCAGGTTTTGTAACAGCAGGAATGTTGTTGCTCTTGAAGAAAGATGCTCCGGTTGAGGAAGAAGACTAATAAGAGGTAAAAATGGCAAAGTTAAAAGACATATTAGAAAAATTTCCGTTTGAACCGGATCAAAAACGTCCGATGTTGATTCGAAAAGAAGATTATAGTACAGCACTTTATCCTCCTAATGATGCGTATACATCCGATAATACATTTACATTGATTTCTACCGACACTTTCATGCTGGGAATCTATGAATTAGGGCCAGGCGGTGTATTTCTGCCATTAGATATTCATCCTGGTGATGAATCGTATTATATCTTGAATGGTCCAGTCGTACAACGTAGTGGCAATGGACAATTTGCTTATTTGGAAACAGGCGAAGGATTGTTTATGCCAGAGGGAGCATGGCATTGTTGCCATAACTTCGGGGCTGAAAAAGCACGAATCTTATACTTCATCACTCCAAAAGCATGGAGTGAAAATATTCCACCAGCTTACATTCCTTCGGATGAAGAAACAAAATTCTATAAAGGACCAAACAATGATAAGTTGCCAAATATGAGAGATAAGATCCATGATATTTCTCGTCAAGGATGTACAGATGATATTGGTCATTGGCCGTGTGAAGCAGCCGAAGCACGAGAAACGGGTGCGGTATATGGCGTGCGAGATTTTGAAAAATTAAATGTTGTTCATGGTACAAAACATCCAATGTTGATGCGTTTCATCACTAGCAATGATTATGGACACTACGGCGAAATGATCTTGCCTGCTGGTGGTTATGGGCCAAGATGTTCGGACCCAGATGTACACAAAGGAGATGGAGCTCTATTCTGCATCGATGGACCGGTGACAATCAATTTGGTTGATTTGCAGGAAAGTTATGTATTAAACAAAGAGGAAACATTCTTCTTGCCTGCGGGAACAAAATATCAATT
>CADBTK010000061.1 GCA_902797585.1 Erysipelothrix rhusiopathiae | reverse complement strand
GCCGGTGTTCCTGGACGCGCTGAATAAATGAAGGTAAAGGCATTATCAAATTGACAATAATCTACCATTTCTAGTGTACGTTGGAATTGTTCTTCCGTTTCATTTGGAAAACCAACAATAATATCGGTACTGATGGCTACATTTTTTACTTTAGAAACAATCTTATCAAATAATTCTTTATATTCTTGCGCTGTATAACGACGTCCCATAAGTTTTAAGATATCGCTATCTCCAGATTGTAGAGGTAAGTGAATAAAAGGCATGATGTTATCGTATTTGGCAATAACTTCAATCATTTCATCACTAAAATCCCAAGGGTGACTTGTCATAAAGCGAATGCGATCAATTCCTAACTTAGCTACTTCTTCTAATAAAGTCGCAAAGTCAATCGGTTGATCTAAGTCTTTTCCATACGCATTGACATTTTGTCCTAACAATGTGATTTCTTTATAGTTTTTCAGTTTTAATTCTTTCACTTCATCCAAGATATGATCCATTTGACGAGAACGTTGTTTTCCTCGTGTATAAGGCACAATACAATATGTACAGAACTTATCACATCCATACATAATGTTGACCCAAGCTTTATGTTTTCCAAAACGGTGATCAGGCAAGTTTTCATATACTTCCCCTTCTTTAGAATAGATTTGAACCACACGCTTTTTTTCAACCATAGCTTGATATAAAAGTTGAGGTAAATCATGAATGTTGTGAGTCCCAAACAAAAGACGTACTTGTGGATACTTTTGAATCAATTTCTCTACAAATCCTTCTTCTTGGGCCATACATCCAGCCACACCAATAATCAAGTCTTTGTTCTCACGATATAAACGTTTAAAGTTTCCAATTTCCCCTAATACTTTTTCTTCGGCATTCTGACGAATGGCACATGTATTAATCAAAATGACATCGGCTTGTTCTACTACTTCGGTTTTCACAAATCCCATTTCATCCATAATTCCAGCTAGGTTTTCACTATCTCTTTCATTGGCTTGACATCCATAAGTAGAGATATAGTACATCTTCCCTTGTCCTAAAACACGCATTTGTGGCTCAATAGAAAAATCATCAATGCGTTTTGATTTAATTTGGGTACGAATTTGAGCAAGTTTATAATCTGGAAGAATCCAACTTTCATCTTTTTTCATAATCTTTTCCTTTCCTTAAAAAAATAAAAGGCCAAGCCGTATGGCTTGACCTTAACCATGTATATTATTCAGGTTGGATTGCGCTTACTGGGCAAGTTCCTACACAAGCACCACAGTCGATACAAGTTCCACCATCACAAGTAGATTTACCTTCATCGTCCATAGATAATGCTCCAACAGGGCATCCACCTACACAGGCAGCACATCCGATACATGCATCTCTATCAATAACTACAGCCATTAGTACTTCCTCCTTTTTTCTTTTTTACTATATACAGTATAGGGAGGAAAAGTTTCAGTTTCAAGTCAAAATAGTAAGTGTAAACTTACACTATTTTGCTAATTCTTGTGCACGTGTTTCACGAATCACATTGACTTTAATTTGACCTGGATAAGTCAAGCTTTCTTCAATTTGATCACGAATATCACGAGCTAATTTAATGCATGTTAAGTCATCGACTTCTTCAGGTTTTACCATTACGCGAATTTCACGTCCGGCTTGAATTGCGTATGCATTTTCAACACCTTTGTGTTCATTGGCAATTTTTTCTAAGTTCTCTAAACGGTCAATGTAGGCTTGAGCACTTTCTTTACGTGCTCCAGGGCGAGCTGCACTAATTGTATCAGCCGCAATAACCAAATGACTGGTTAAGAAACGTGGTTCTACATCTCCATGGTGAGATTGAATCGCATTCAATACCACATCTTTTTCTCCATGTTTCTTACAGAATTTATATCCTAATTCCACATGAGATCCATCTTGTTCTGTATTTAATGCTTTTCCGATATCGTGCAATAATCCTGCACGTTTTGCTAATTGTTGGTTTAATCCAAGTTCAGCTGCCATACTACCAGCTAAATATGCGACTTCCATGGAGTGTTGCAATGCATTTTGTCCATAAGAATAACGATATTTCAATGCCCCGATTAATTTAACAATTTCACGGTCAATCTTACCAATTCCTAGAGTAAAGACTGTATCTTCCCCTGCTTTGGTTACTTCTTGTTCTACTTCTTGAGAGAACTTTTTAACAACTTCTTCAATTCGTCCTGGTTGAATACGTCCATCTTTGATTAAGAATTCCAAAGCCAAACGTGCAATTTCACGACGAATTGGATTGAAACAAGTGATTGTAATTAAATCTGGTGTATCATCAATATTTAATTCAACACCTGTCGCTTGTTCAAAAGCACGAATATTACGCCCTTCACGTCCGATAATACGTCCTTTCATTTCCTCTCCAGGTAATGTAACCACGCTAACGGTACGTTCTTGCGTTTCTTGTTGTGCCATTCGCTCAATAGCTAAGGCAATAATTTCTTGCGCTTTTTCATTTGCTGTTGATTTTGCTTCATCTTCTTTATCTTTGATGTAGGCAATGGTTTCATGTTCCATTTGTTTTTCAACAGCGGCGAACAATTGATCTTTCGCATCTTGACTCGACATTTTCGCAACGTCTTCTAATACACTAATTTGTTTATTAATTTGTTCTTCTAACTCTTTTTCTTTTTCGTCCAGAGATGACAGTTTATCAGTCACTTTCTGCATTTCTTCCGTGATTTGTTTTTCTTTTTGATTCAAAGCTTCATCACGAAAATTCAAGTTATCTTCACGACGAAGTAACTTGTTTTCCAAATTTTGAGTTTCTTGTTTACGTTCTTTGATTTCTTTTTCAGCTTCGACACGTAATTCATGTGCCTGTGTTTTTCCATCTAAAACCGCTTGTTTAATTCGAGACTGTGCTTCTGTCTCGGCTTCTTTCAAAATTCGTTCTGCGTTTTGCTGATCTTTGTTATATCCAGCTTTAGAATATGCGATCATCGCAAGGATTCCTAAAACTAGACCTGCTATTCCGGACAAAGAGATAGTAAGTAAATTCATACTGTACCCTCCTTGCAGTAAGCCAAAAATATTATACACGAAAACACGTCGACTTACAATTAGACGTTGTGAAATTTTAGAAATTTTTCATAAGGTGCTTTTTAAAAAAAAGTCTACCGAATCATTTCGATAGACTTATTATAAATACTCTTTAACCTATACACTAATGTTTACGTTTGATTGCAACTGCACCCATCAAAGAGATTCCTGTCATCATAGAATACATAGAAATCATAGATTCTAATCCTGTAGGAACTCCAGGAATTTTCGGTTGTTCTGGCTTACTTGGTTTTTTAGGTTTTTCTGGCTCTTCTGGTTTTTGAGGTTTTTCAGGAGAATCCACATCGTTTTCGATTGTGAATCCTTCTTCTGCTGAACCTGTAATTTTAGTAACGTAGTATTCTACTGCGTCTTCACTGATAGTATATTCAATTTCTACACCACCAATGTATTTTTGTAATTCACCAAAAGTAGCTTGCCAGTTGTTTTCTGCTGATAATACAACAGAATCAATTTCATGACCATCTGCATATAAGCGTACTGTTACACTTTGTGGACGAACTTTATGTTTGTCATTACTGTCATTCCATACTTTACGTACACGAATTTCAATCATTTCATTGGCATGTTCGTTTGTTAACTCGTAGTAAGATTTCGCATCTCCAACGTTGTTAACTAATTGATATTTAGAAATTCCAGTTTCTTCAATTGTGTATTCACCATGATATGGCAATCCACTAATGATAATTAACCATGCGTTATCATCATATTGTTTTGGATCATTTTGAGCATCAATAACATTGTTTGCTAGCATGTAGTCATTAACATTTGAATCAATGACATCAATTTCCAATGTAGATTTATCGATTTCTTCGCCATTTACATCAATGATTTTAATAGTCTTTAAGAAGTCTTCTACACTTGGACGAGCACCATCGTTGTTATCGTTGTCATCCCAAACTTTCACCACTTTAATTTCAGCACCTGTACCAATTTCTAATAATCCATTACATCCAATTCCTCCACCAAAAGCGTGGTATCCATCGTAAGGATGGGCTGTGGCTGTGTTTTTCGTAAAGATTACTTTTGCTCCACTAATATCTGTG
>CADBTK010000060.1 GCA_902797585.1 Erysipelothrix rhusiopathiae | reverse complement strand
TGACAATCATCAATAAAGAGGTTTTTTAATGATTGCCTTGATGAGTGTTGTTGACTAGGTTACTCTTATTTCTACACTTAAACTTATACTTTTGTAGTTCTCTTGTTTATATGCATCGAAGATACCTTCAATGATTCGAATCTATTGGGAGTAAATAGATGATAGAAACTTTGAAACAAACCTATACAAAATGGCCTAGTCAGCAACACTGATTGTGGCAAGAATGATAAGAAGGTGCAAACCTTTCTTTTTTTGTGTACACTAGTAGGAAAAGGAGAAGGTCGTGAAGATACAAAATGTATTGGATATTCTACAAGTAGCAACTCGTCTAAAAGAGACAGGACGCCATTGTTGGGTCAATGAAAATCGTCAAGAAAGTGTCGCAGAACACTCTTGGAGATTATGCTTATTTGCCTTGCTTGTAGAAGACGAATTTGAAAATGTAGATATGAATAAAGTGATTCGTATGTGTATTCTTCATGACTTAGGAGAAGCTTTTACAGGAGATATTCCTGCATTTGAAAAGAATGAACAAGATAGTAAAAAAGAATATCAATTATTTAGAAAATGGCTAGAAAGCTTACCTTCTCCACAAAAAGAACAATTCATAGCTTTGCATGAAGAGATGGAGTCGTTAGAGACGCTGGAGGCCAAACTTTATAAAGCATTGGATAAATTAGAAGCAGTAATTGCCCATAATGAAAGTGATATTTCGACTTGGTTGCCAGTGGAATATGAACTACAACTGGAATATGGGAAAGAAAATGTGCAATTTTCAGAGTATTTAATTCAATTAAAATCGTTGGTTGATTCATGGACCAAAGAAAAGATAAAGACAGAAGGGAAGATGAACCATGCCGATTAAAATACCAAAGGAATTACCGGCAAAAGAAATATTAGAAAGCGAAAAGATTTTTGCGATAGAGGATGAGAGTGCCCAACTTCAACATATTCGTCCTTTGAAAGTCGTTATCTTAAACTTGATGCCAAAAAAGATTGAAACAGAAACACAAGTTCTACGTTTAATTAGTAAATCGCCATTACAGGTAGAAATTGACTTTATGAAAGTCTCTGGACATGAGTCAAAAAATACTTCAAAAGATCATCTTGTAAAGTTTTACTCGGACTTTTCAGAATATAAGGACAATTATTATGACATGATGATTATTACTGGAGCTCCGATTGAACACTTAGAATTTGATGAAGTGGATTATTGGGATGAGCTATGTGAAATCATGGATTGGAGTAAAACGCATGTGTTTTCAACGATGCATATTTGTTGGGGAGCTCAAGCGGGTTTATATTACCACTTTGGCATTGGCAAACTTCCATTAAAAGAAAAATTATTTGGAATTTTTGCTCATGAGTTATGCGATGAGTATGACTTTTTAACCAATGGTTTTGATGAAATTCACTATACACCGCATTCCCGTCATACCAAGATTGATGAAACTGCTTTAGCTCAAGAGGAACGATTAGTGGTTCTTTCTCGTAGTGAAAAAACTGGAAGCAATATTATTGCCTCAAAAGATTATCGTCAAATCTTTTGTATGGGGCACTTTGAATATGGTTTAGAAACGTTAGCTCAAGAGTATTATCGTGATATTAATGCGAATAAGCCAATTCATATTCCAGAAAATTACTTCCCGGATGACAATCCACATAAACGTCCTGTTTTAACATGGAGAAGTCATGCTAACTTATTGTACAGAAACTTGTTGAACTATATTTATCAGGTGACGCCTTTTGAAATTGAACGAATTAAAGATGTTCCTTTATATAAAGGACAACGAGATAGTCATGGATATTCGCAAGCATTTAAAAAAGGAATCGATCAAGATTAATCGGATTCCTTGTTAAGAAAGAACATAGAGAATGTAGAGGTCGCTAATAAGCGGCCTTTTTCATCGTATATATCTGCTTGATATGTTCCTGTGGAATGCGTTAAGGCGATTTCTTTTGCCTTGGCGGTAATAATTCCTTGTAGTGCCGGGCGTAAGAAACGGATATCTCCATTGAGTGTGACACTTTGTCGTCCGGTGGTAAAACTAGCGGCACCGGCTGCTGTATCGGCAAGAGAAAAAAGAATACCACCATGGACAAAACCGTGGATATTTAACATCTCATTTTGAACATCCATCGTTATTTCAGAGGTGCCTCTTTCCAATTTTGCAATCTTCATATGGGCATTTTCTAAGAATAATGAAGAGTTTAATGTATTAATCAAGGATTGATGAGTCTTTTCCATAACACCCTTATTCTATCACAGTGTGCTATAATAAGGACTGTTGAAAAGGGAAGTGATTGATTATGAATATGAATAGTTTTTGGGTACAAGTATTAATTGGAGCCTTGTTCTTTGGATATACAGGATACTTTAGTTTTAAATCATACTTACTAAATAAAACATATAAAGAGGGATTGGAGAAATTCAAAGAAAGCCATAAACATATTGAAGAATTTAGCGAAAGTAAAAAATGGGTCATCATTTCTTCTATTATGACTCTAATGGCTGTATTAAGTGCCGTATTCGCCGATAAGTTTGATGTAGCACCAGATCAATTGGTTTATTATCGCATTGCCTATGTTGCCTTGGCTATTATGTTTTTAGGTTTGGCATTAGAAACCAATGTACGTAAACGCATTTGGTTTAGCGATGACGGATTCTTTTTTGTCGATCAATATTATCGATATCGAATGATTGTTCATTATAATGATAAAAAAAGTCTAGGAGTATTTAGAAATAGCGAAGTTTTAATGGCTAATAAAGATAAACTATCTGTCTCTGGAAAAATGGCGGATCAAATACGTGAAAGAGAAGCCCAATGGAAAGAAAAGAAAAAACAACGCAAACACAAATAAAACCAAAATTATTCTTATCTGATGTGGATGGAACATTGATTGACCGTATTCCTGTGATTCAAAAGAATGATATTGCTGCCATTCAAGAATGGAAACAACAAGGCAATGCGTTTGGATTAGTGACTGGAAGAGGAAAAGTTTTCTGTGAATCTTTGATGGAAAGTGTTGGAATGAATGCGGATGTATATGTTGTCAGCAATGGTGCCGAAGTCTTTTATCAAGATCAATGCATTTACGAAAGTCTAATAGATGTGGATACGACTCGTTCTATTTTTAAAGAACTATTACCCTACTTGGGACAGTGCTATCCATTTTTGACAGTAGAAGATGGTTCGCATTATTTTCCTATCAAAGCAATGGGACAAGAAGCTTTTGAATGGATTAAAGAAATCAGAGCGGATTTAAAAGCCTTTAATGATCAAGATTTATTTGACTATTTGGAAACAAGAGAAAAAGGTTGTGCCAAATTAAGTATTTATACACAACATATAAAAAATACACGTGAGCTCTTACCTATTTTTAAGGAAAAATTTCCGCAAGTAAAAGTAGAGAAAACAAGTGTGGATTATATTGAAATCGTAAATAAAGAAACAGATAAGGCAGCTGCATGTAAGCACTTTTTAGAATTAGAAAAGAATCAATTTTCTGAAGTCTTTTATATAGGAGATGGAGAAAATGATATCAATGTCTTTCGCTTGTTGGAACATACTTATGTAATGAAACAAGCGCACCCGATAGTGAAACAAGAAGCAAAACAAGAAGTAGAAGGTCTATGGCAGGCCATTGAAGAAAGGTTGGATGAAAATGTCTAGAAGAAGAGATCGAAATGTAAAAGCAACAGCGGCTTCTATGGTGATTCAAACATTAAAGAACAAAGGAGCAGTTAATGAAGCGACCGCTGTAGGATATAGTGCATTTAAAAATGTCAAAATGAGTAATGCGACTTTGAGTTATACCATAGCCAACTTAGTAGACGAAAAAGTTTTGGTGATGGTAGGGGATGACAAATTCTACTACAGTGAAGCAGGATACAAGGCATTAGAGAAACGTTTTATGCGTGGATACTCTGCATTTATAGTGGTTCCTGTACTTATGGTTATCTTATTTTTAATCCTTCAACATTTTGTCTTTAAATAAAAAACAAGCGTTCTTTATACCTAAAATATGTGAAAATGTGTGAACTCTATGTTTTAAATAAGTTGCAAACGCTTTCTTTTTTTAATATAATGACAATAGTTAAAAATTATTTGGAGGAGAGAATATGAAATACGTGGTATTAGTCAGTCACGGTGATTTCGCGCCGGGATTACACTCAGCCGTGAAAATGATGACGGGAGACCGTACAGATGTATTGTCTACAAGTTTGAAAGACGGAATGGGTGCAGATGAATTTGCAGCTAACTTTAAAGAATTGATTAAAGACATCAAAGATGACGATCAAATCATCTTATTAGCAGACATTTTGAGTGGTTCTCCATTCACAAACGCTTTGGATGTATTAAGCCAAAACGGAATGTTAGCTAATACATTGGTAATCGCTGGTATGAACATGCCATTAGCAATTACTGCAGTATTGATGAAAGATAACTTTGATGACTTAGACATGTTGAAAGAAACATTATTAAGTGAAGGTCGTAGTGGATTAGTTGATTTCGCAACTGATGACGACGACGATGACGACGATCTATAATAGGCAATAACGCTTCGGCGTATGCATACAAATCTTATAAGGAGGAAGAAAAAATGATTAGTTTTATCCGTATTGATGACCGTATCATCCACGGACAAATCGTTACAAGATGGTCAAAAGAATACCCTTGTGACGGGATTGTGGCAGTAAATGATAAAGCAGCTACAACTCCAGTATTAGCAAAATCATTCAAAGCAAGTACAGACAAAAAAGTATTTGTATGGACTTTGGAACACTGGAGAGAAAAATGTGAACAAGTTAAAAACAGTGACAAAAACTACTTCTTGATCACAAAAAACCCAATCGACATGAAAACAATCTTAGTTGACGATGGATTCGTACCTAACGATGTGAAACGTGTTGTTGTTGGACCTTGTAACGACCGTCCAGGTGCTACAAAATTAGGTCAAAACCAAAGTATTACTCAAGAAGAAGCGGAAGCATGTGAAGCTATGACTAACGCTGGTTACGACGTATACTTTGCATTAATCGCTGAATCCGCAATCGGATCTTGGCCAAAATTCAGATCTAAATTTGGATACTAATACTGTGAGAGTTAGTATTCATTTAGATATATAATTCATAAAAAGGAGAGAGAAATTATGAGTTTATTTCAAGCAATTATCATCGGTATCTTGAGTTGTACCGCTGCTTCTACAATTGCTGCTCTAGGAACTACGGTAGGTAACTATACTCTAAACCGTCCATTAATTGCCGGTTTATTAGTTGGTATCGTAATGGGTGACATCTCTGGTGTTATCCAAATCGCTATTCCGATGCAGGTAATGTGGATTGCCTTGGTAACTCCAGGTGGAACTGTTGCATCTGACTTGCGTGCAGTTTCTTACGTTGGTATTCCATTGGCATATGTAGGAGCGAAAGCTGCAGGGATGGACTTCTCTGGTGAGCAAGCTCAAGGATTAGCATCTAGTATCTCTGCGATGACTGGTGTTATCGGAATCACTTTGTTCTACGGAACAGCTATGATGAACCTTATCTGGCAACACATTGGTTGGGCTAGAATTGACAAAGGTGACATCGAATGTGTAGGTAAAATTGACACTATTTATCCATTAATCTCACACTTTGTATTGTCATTCTTACCTGTAACATTATTGTGTTACTACGGATCTGGTGCCGTAGAAAGCTTATTCCAAAGTTTGAACACAGACGTTTGGTATGTAAAAGCTATCTTGGCAGTAGGTTCAGTATTACCAGCTGTTGGTATCGGTATCTTGTTGAAATCCGTTGTAAGTAAAACAACTGACTTGTTGTACTTCTTATTAGGATTCTCTTTGGCAGCTTCTATGGGATTATCTCTAATCGCTGCTACTACAATTGGTGCGGTATTCGCATTAATTAACTACCAATTAGCTATGTCTAAAGCTGGAGCTGGTGCTTCTGCTGGAGACGACTTTGATGATGAGGAGGATATTTAATTATGGAAAAGAAAATTGCTCAATCCACTTTAAATAAATCTTTCTGGCACTGGTGGTATGGAAACTTAACTTGTTTCTCACACGAACACATGCAAACATTTGGTTACATGTGGGCTATGTTGCCAATCATTAAAGAATTGTACCCAGACCACGATGAACAAGTTCGTAAATTAAACACTTATTCACCATTCTTCAACACTGAACCACAAATCGGTTCAATCGTTGTAGGTATTACAGCTGGTTTGGAAGAATCTCGTGCAAATGGTGCAGAAGGTATTGACGACGAAATGATTAACGGTATCCGTGCCGGTCTAATGGGACCTTTGGCAGGTATCGGTGACTCTTTGATCGTTGGTACATACATCCCTATCTTATTGGGTATCGCCTTAGGTTTCGCTGAAGGTGGATCTCCATTAGGGCCTTTGTTCTACATCATCGTATGGAACGCAACTAGTATCTGGTTCCAAAAATTCATCTACCAAAAAGGTTATGAATTAGGTGGTACTGCCGTTGACTTATTAGTTGGTGAACAAGCAACTGCCTTCCGTGAATCAGTAATCGTTATGGGACAAGTTATCGTAGGTGCGATGGCTGCTTCTTGGGTTAACGTATCTTCTCCATTAGTAATCGCTAAAGACTCTACTGGAGCTGACGTATTGTTAATCGACAAATTGAACGGTGCATACCCTAAATTGTTAACTTGCTGCTTCGTATTATTAGCTTGGTACTTGATGGCTAAAAAGAACATGACTCCTGTTAAAGTGTTGTTATTGTTCGTAGTTATCGGATTCGTTGGATCTGTTATCGGATTAATCGGATAAGCTAATTCATTTACGATATTTCAAGGCGAGGGCTTTGGCCTTCGCCTCTATTTTTTAGAAAGGATGATTATTATGGCTAAAACTTCAAAGAAAAAAGAGAAAGAACAATTGTCCATTATGATCCAACAAGAGAATGAGATGTTAAAGCGTGTTGTTTCTGTAATTAAAGCAGAATCTGTCATCTTGGCTTTATTTTTGATTCTTTTTGTATGGGGCGCTTTGGGATTGACCGATCCATTTATCCCAAATCTTTCTGATACTGTTAAAGGCGTCTTTAAGTGGATTGGAATGATTGGAAGTATCCTTTTTGGGGTATTAGTAGTTTTATCTTTCCTTTCCTACCGAAATGGGAAAAAGAGTGTGTTGGATAAAATAAGAAAGTACGAAAACATGTAAATTTCACAAACTTTCACAAAATCTCGACATAATTATTTTATACTTAGCTCGTATTATGAAACCGAGCATAAGAAAGCTCACTTCATAATCAAATTCCCTTTCTTAAAACTTTCTAGAAAAAGCCGGTCACAACGACCGGTTTTTTCATATATTGGTATATGGTATAATAAGGAACGAAAAGAGTAGTATTATGAATCATGAAAAATTAAATCTAATTATGTATTCAAGTGCAGACAAAATAGCAGGACAAGGAGTTGGAAGTGCTTATTTGGAACAAGTACAATTGATCCAAGAAGGGGCTTCTGACTTGTTTAATGTCTACATTAATAACTGGATTAAAACACCAGATATACAGCACTTTCATACCATAGATCCACAACACTATGTCAAAATGTTTGATAAAAAAGCGGTTAATATTGCGTATTGCCACTTTTTACCAGACACTTTGGAAGGATCGGTAAAAATGCCAAAGCCTGCTATGAAGGCTTTCAGCAAATATGTGATTGAGTTTTATAAAGCAGCCGATCGTTTGGTTGTGGTAAATCCTATTTTCATTAAGGATTTATCTCGTTATGGAATTCCAAAAGAGAATATTTATTATATTCCTAATTTTGTATCGAAAGAACAATTCCATATAAAGTCAAAAGAAGAGAAATCTAAAATACGTCAAGAATATGGATTTACGGATGATGATTTCATTATTTTTGATGCCGGACAAGTGCAAACACGAAAAGGTGTTTTAGATTTTGTGGAAGTTGCGAAACGTTTGCCGCAATATCAATTTGTATGGGCTGGAGGATTCTCTTTTGGACCGATTACTGATGGGTATGAAGAGTTGAAAAAACTTCAAAAGAACCCACCAAAAAATGTTCACTTTTTAGGAATTATTCCTCGTGAAAAAATGGTCGATCTTTATAACGTGGCCGATGTATTGTTTATGCCAAGTTATAATGAATTATTTCCAATGACGATATTGGAAGCGGTCAATATGAACGTGCCATTGGTATTGCGTGATTTGGACTTGTATCGAGAAATATTGTTTGGTCATTACTTAAAAGCCGATGACAATGATACTTTCTGCAAATTGATTCAAGATTTACACGATAATCCAAAACTATATCGAAAAGCACAAAGTGACTCAGCTAAGATTAGTGAATATTACTC
>CADBTK010000059.1 GCA_902797585.1 Erysipelothrix rhusiopathiae | reverse complement strand
TTTTCAGTCTTATGATGCACAGGATTTATTTCCTTCTATTTACCAAAAAGCTGCTAGACTAGGTTTTGGTTTAGCTAGTAATCACGCATTTGTTGATGGCAATAAAAGAATTGGAGCACACGCAATGCTTGTATTCTTGGAACTTAATGATATTCAAATAAACTATTCTCAAGAAGAATTATCAAATATATTTCTTGAAATAGCAGCAGGAAATAAAGGATATGAAGAATTATTAAATTGGATTATCACTCATTTATAATAAAAAAATAATAAACGGCACTAGTTGAAGCGCCGTTTTTCGTTTGTAGAATTCTTATATTCACCTACCCTTTAACCACAAAGTCAATTCACTGTATAAAAAAGGACGGCTAGTACCATCCTATAGTGGAATATCATTTTGTGCTGTTTCTTTTACTAAGTTATATGCTTTTCTAAATAAGAAAAGAATAAATACGATAAAAATAAATTCGCTTCCTGGAATATTTAAAGAAGGGATGGTGTCATAAATCCCATGAATACATGCAGGGATAAGGAATGCTTTTGTGAGATTGGATTTCATTCCTTTTATATCGCCGCGGTTTTCACATTGTTTGGCGTACGCATACCAAATCCCCATAAATACAGAGAAGGTAGCGTGGGCAGGGATAGCTGTTAGTGCACGAACAAAGGCGGCATACAATCCCATTTGTTGAACATATCCAATATTTTCAAATAACGCAAATCCCATGGAGACCACTAGAGCGTAAATGATTCCATCAAACATTGAATCAAATGCTTTGTGCTTCCAAGATCGTTTCTTTAAAAAGAAATATTTTAATCCCTCTTCAGTTGGTCCAACAACTAATATAAACATGGCGATAACCATCCAGAAGGAATTTTCTTCAAAGAATGAAAGTAAGATTCTTGTTCCGACTAATTCAAAAAAGACAGCTGGAAGGATACTTAAAGCTCCTAAAATGAATAAAGACAGTAAGAGTCCCTTGGGCTCTTTTTCTGTTTTATCCCATTGATACACCTTATATATCAAAAATAGAGAGGGCAAGATAGCCACTATCGTTAATAAAGTACTTGGTTGTTCTTGTATTGGCATAAAGGTTCCTCCTTTTGATTCTATTTTATCATATCGTTTGAAAATATACCCCTTAGGGGTATATAATCTGAGGTGGAGGAAATCTTATGTCTTGTCATACTAATAAAAGAGATCCTAGAGAAGATCAAGAAATAAAGAAATTGACCAATCGGATTCATCGAATTGTAGGTCAATTGAATGGAATAGAAAAGATGATTGAAGAAAACCGTTATTGTGGGGATGTATTGATTCAAATTGCGGCTGTGCAAAAAGCACTCGAATCCTTCGGGTATACGGTACTACAAGAGCATCTAGAAAGTTGTGTTGTAGAAGATATAAAAGAAGGGCATACGGAAACGATGAGCGAAGTGATGTCTTTAATAAAGAATTTAAAGTAAGGAAGAGTTATGAAAGAAACATTTGATATAAAAGGAATGACTTGTGCGGCTTGCCAAGCCAATGTTAATAAAGCCGTTTCTAAGTTAGAAGGGGTCAAAGAAGTGGATGTTTCCTTATTGGCAAATCGCATGCAAGTGGAATACGATGCATCCATTATCGACCAACAAACAATATGTAATGCCGTTAATGCCATTGGTTATCAAGCCAGTTGTCAAAATCAAGAAAAAACAACTTCGACTCAACAACAATGGCAACAAACCCAACAACAAGTTCAAAAAGACCAAGAACTTTCAAAGAAAAAATTGTGGGTATCTATTATCCTATTGTGTATTTTGATGTATATTGCCATGGCCGATATGGTGCATTTACCTTTGCCTTCTATTTTAAAAGGAATGGAAAATGCGTTAATCAATACCATTCTTCAAATGATTTTGGCATCCATTATCTTATTGATACAAAACCATTTCTTTGTTCGTGGTTTTAAAGCGCTATTTCATAAAGCGCCTAATATGGATTCACTGGTTGCAATTGGTTCAGCGGCAAGTTATGGGTATGCCTTATTCTATTTATTTGTGATGGCCTATGGGATGGGACATCAAAATATGGAATGGGTACACAAAAGTATGCATTCGATGTATTTTGATTCAGCGACGATGATTGTGACGCTAGTCAGTGTTGGAAAGTATTTAGAAACACGATCAAAGGCGAAAACGCACGATGCCCTTGATCAATTGATGGACTTGGCACCCAAAAGTGCCACCATTATACAAAATGGAAAAGAAGTACAAGTAAGTAGTGATCAAATTCTAGTGGGTGATACTGTTCTGATTCGTTCAGGGCAGAGAATACCGGTGGATGGAACGATTATAGAAGGAATGGGTTATTTAGATCAAAGTGCCATTACAGGAGAAAGTATGCCGGTTGAAAAACAGGTGGGTCAATC
>CADBTK010000058.1 GCA_902797585.1 Erysipelothrix rhusiopathiae | reverse complement strand
GGCACAGTTTGAAGAATTTGAGCATCTTCAAACATATCTTGGATACATTGTTCCAATGTTGAATCATCATAATCCAACATTAAAGTAGACATTGGTTTTAATCCTTCTAATACGTGTTCACAAATCGCAATATCTGTTTCATTGGCATCTGGTAACATTTGAAGAATTAAAGCTCCAGCACTTAATACATTTCCATTTTCTCCTACAAGAACTCCTACAGATACAGCGGTAGGTACTTGTTCTGATAAAGTGAAGTAGTAGGCAAAGTCTTCACCAATTTCTCCACTTTGTAATTCCACTGTTCCTACAAAGTTTTCTTGCATGCTCAAATCTTTGGTTACTCGTAGTGTTCCTTCATTTCCTACAACAGCTCCTACGTTGAGTTTTCCATTCGCAAATTGGTCTTCTACATGAGGATTGGAACAGAAACCTCGCACACTACCATCTGGATAGGCGTCCACTACAATCGATCCGATGGGCCCATGTCCATTGATGGATACTGTCAACATTTCTTTTTCATCTTTCAACATTAACCCCATAATACTAGAAACGGATAATGTTCGTCCTAATGCGGCACATGCGGTAGGATGACAATCAAAACGGTCTCTAGCCTCTTGGACTAAATCAGTCGTTCTTGCCATATAAATACGTACTCTTCCTTCACATACTAAGGCACTGGTACATTGATCTTTCATACAACTCTTCCTTTCATTGATAAGAAAAGACGCATACGCGTCTTATTCTTTTCGTTTTGTTAATTCATTAAACGCATCATCCAAATCTTTTTTATCGACAGATTTTGGTGCTTCTGGTACTTCTGGCATTTCATCCGCTGTTGTATCCATCACATTATCCACACTCATCGATAATTCTTCTTTTGGTTGCGCTTCTTGTTGAGGTCCTTCCAATGTTCCATAATTCATTAAATTAGTAATGTCTTCATTGGTCAACGTTTCATGTTCATACAAGTTTTCTGCAATCAAGTCGAGTAAATCTCTATTTTCAGTCAAGATTCTTTCACATTCTTTTTCACAGTTTTCTACAATGGTACGAACCGCTTTATCAATTTCACCAGCTACTCCATCTGAGTAGTTTCCTCCACTGGCATAATCTCTTCCTAAGAAGACATTTCCTTGAGGATCGGCATATTGAATAGGTCCTAATTCACTCATACCATAAACACGAACCATGTTTTTGGCTATTTTTGTTAATTGTTCAATATCATTAATGGCTCCAGCACTCACTTCTCCAAACACAAGTCGTTCCGCTGTACGTCCACCTAACAACCCTGTAATTTTAGCCAATAGTTCACTTTTACGGTTAAAGTATTTTTCTTCTCTTGGTGTCATCAAGTTATAACCACCCGCTTCCCCACGAGGAATAATGGTTACTTTTTGCACCATATCGGCATCTTCTAATTTTAATCCGATGACCGCATGTCCGGCTTCATGGTAAGATACCAAACGTTTATCCATTTCGGTATATTTCTTACTTTTCTTTGCCGGTCCCATCATAACACGGTCAATAGCTTCATCTAAATCATCCATTGTGATGACTTTTTGTTTATTACGAACAGCTAAAATAGCTCCTTCGTTTAATACGTTAGCAAGATCTGCCCCAGAAAATCCTGGTGTACGTTTTGCTAAATTTTCTAAACTTACTTCTGGTGATAGTTTTTTATTACGAACATGCACTTTTAAAATTTCTGTTCGTCCTTTGATGTCCGGTAAGTTCACCGTAATACGACGGTCAAAACGACCAGAACGCAATAAGGCTGGGTCTAATACGTCTGGACGGTTGGTTGCAGCAATGACCACAATACCACCGTTATCATTCATACCATCCATTTCCACCAACAATTGGTTCAAGGTTTGTTCACGTTCATCGTTTCCTCCCCCTAAACCAGCCCCTCTTTGACGACCTACGGCATCAATTTCATCAATGAAGATGATGCAAGGTGCTGCCTTTTGGGCATTTTTAAACATATCACGAACACGGCTAGCTCCAGTTCCTACAAACATTTCCACAAAGTCTGAACCAGAGATAGAGAAAAATGGTACATTGGCTTCTCCAGCTACAGCTTTGGCCAATAATGTTTTCCCTGTTCCTGGAGGACCAACCATCAAAATACCTTTTGGTATGTGGGCTCCCATATCCGTAAACTTTTTCGGGTTTCGTAAGTAGTCAATGATTTCTTTGACTTCTTCTTTTTCTTCTTCACACCCGGCTACATCTTTGAATCGAGTTTTCACATTCTCTTCTACATGGGCACGAGATTTCGCGAATTCAAAGGCTTTATTGGCTCCGCCTCCGCCTCCCATTCTGGAAAACATGAAGTAAAATACAACTGCTACAATCGCAAATGGCAATAATTGTGCCATCATGCTTAACCATAAGTCACCTGTACTTGGGTCAGCAATTGTAATCTTTCCTTTATCTTTTGTTAAGGTTTCTTTCAACCAATTAATATTTTCATCGGTATTTGGGATAATGACATTGTAATGTGTTTGACGATCGTCTTTGTCACGATATGAACCACTAACAGAAATAACAGTCGAATTAATATCCCATTGGCTATCTTCGAATTTCGCACTCTTTGCGACTTTTTCGAATTGCGTATAATTCATCTGCTGCGTATTGCCTTGTGAACTATACGCAACTAATGAAACAATGATACTAATGATGAAAATGGTTGGAAGAAAATTCAACCAATTTCGTCTCATTCCTTTCGATTCCTCCTATTCGTAAATTTCAGGTTTTAAAACTCCAATGAATGGTAAGTTACGATATTTTTGGTTGTAGTCTAATCCGTAACCAACAACAAATTTGTTTGGAATTTCAAATCCAATATAATCTCCTTCGATGTCTACTTCACGACGTGTTGGTTTGTTCAATAATGATACGACTTTTACATCACGGGCTCCACGCATCAAGAACAATTTTTTTACTTCGTATAAAGTACGTCCAGTATCAATAATATCTTCTACAATCAAGATAGATTTTCCTTTTACAGAAAGATCCGTATCTTTTTCAATACGAACATCCCCGCTTGATTCCGTTCCTTGATAACTAGAAACTTTCATATATTCCATCGTTACTGGCATGTGGAAACGTTTTAACAATTCTGCCATGAATGGAACACTTCCACGCAATAGTCCAATAACTAAAGGGACTTCTTGTTTTTCAATATAATCTTGTTCGATTTGAGCGGCTAATTCTTTACACCGTTCAATCACTTCTTCTTCCGATACTAATACTTCTTTGACATCTTTTTCAATCATAACGCTTTCTCCTTAAATATGATTTATTATTGTACCATAAATACGCTTGGTTTTTCACTAAAATGATTGATATCACAACCAATTCCAGGCACGAAAATAACCTCATTTTTTGCGTTGGTTACGACCAACCATTTTTTTCGTTCGATATGTGAAATCTTTCGATCAATAAAGAAGCGATGAATACTCTTAGTTCCCATGCGTAATTGAATGGCATCCCCATCTTGTACATTGCGAATGGTTAAAGGAAAATCTTTATCTGCTACCTTTATAGATTCAATAATCTTCCCACTTTTGTTTAGTGAAAACCTTTCATAATCCCCAAAGATAATGGAATGGAATACCTTATGGATTGGAGAACTTTCTTTCTCACATAATAAATAACCTTGATAGTTTTCTAGCCAATAATTATCTACTTGGATACAATGTGGTTTTTCTAATTGTTTCAAAAGATCTATTAAATATTTCTTCCCATAATGACGGTGTGTTATTTGGCTTAAAAAAGTATCCAAAATAAACCAAGCATCTTGTTCCTTTTTCCAAACTTGAAATGGTTGTTCCAACAATTTCACCGCTTGTGTGCGTCGATTAAATAACTTCTGATTCTCTCGATCAATTTCATCCATCATGGCTTGTTTTTGTTCCTTGCTCATTTTTTCTACTACTTGATGGCGAATTTGATTACGCGTATAAGCATCTTCAAAATTAGTTTCATCACATCCTACTGGCACATGATGATCCATACAATATTGTTCCAATTCTTTTTTCTCTTTCCTTAAGAAAGGCCGACAGATTTTCATTCCCTTACGGCTAGTTAATTCGCCAATTCCATATTGTTGGCACAAACGATTGGTTTGTTTCTGAAATAAATATGTTTCGATACAGTCATCCATATGATGGGCTACATAAATTGTATTAGCCCCTACTTTTTTAGCTACTTGTTCAAAAAAATCATAACGAACATCACGTGCCCAACTTTGAAAATTACCGGTTGGCTCTTTTGCGTTCATGACAAAAATTGGAATCTGTTTTTCCTTACAATACGATTCCAATATTTGTTGATCATCATCTGCACTTTTTCTTTTTTTATAATTCACATGAGCAACTACGACAGAGTGTTTTTTTGCCACTTGGTCGAGCAAAGCCATGGAGTCAATTCCTGCAGAACAGGCTACAACAACAGGTTTCATACAGGCATTATATCATCTGTCTGACTGTTTGTTTGATACGTTTAAATAGATTACTATTGGGATTAATATGCGCCTTTACATCAATAATACGCGCAGTATTAATCCACTTGGAGTCATTGATATATAATACCGAAGGCTTATTTAACCCTGGTATCATCCCTAAATCCATCATATGTTCTTTCTGTTTTACATGAGATAAAGCTCGTGATGAACCAGATACCGGAACCACAAAAGCTTTCCCATTCACAATCGATAAAACAAGTCCAAAATGTTGATAACCTGTCTCCCATAAATAAGCCAAACCATAATCTATGAAACAGATATCCCCTACTTGAATCATCAAACCAATATCAGCACAAGAAATAACTTGTTTACGCTGACAAAAGTTAATTTTCGAAATCATATAATCATATACTTCATTGTGGCTTAATGTTTTTAACATCCTTCTTTCCATCTCATTACTCTGTTGAATTAGTTGTGTTAATTCATTTTTCTGCAAGATTTCTTGTTTATACTTCATCCATTCTCTAGGTTCCATATTTTCATTCAAACAAAGAAAAGTGACAAAAGAATGACAAAGAAAAAGAATCCTAAAAGGATTCTATAAATCAAGTTTTTGAATCAAAGCTTCTTGTAAAGTTTGGGAATAATTTACTTTTTTCTTTTTAGCAATTTCATCCAACCAACCTGGAATCGTTAATGTCTTTTTGACTGATTTAGAATTTGTTCTTTTAGCCCAGTACAGACTATCATATTCAACCACTACCACAAATTCTCCTTCTTTCAATTGAATTGCAGAGGGATTGCTTGGCTTAGGGTATTCTATTTCAATTCCCTCAACCGAAGTAAACCATGTCCCTAATGCATCTTTACACATAAATACTGTTTCTTCAAAGGTATCTCCCTGCGTAAAACATCCCGGTAAATCAGGAAAATCCACCCAATACCCTTCATCTTCTGGATGAAATACTGCTGGATAGTATAACTTTTTCACTTTTTAGCCCTCCCTTGTAGTCCTGCTTGTTTTAAAATCGCAAGTTCCATTCCTTTTTTTAATTCTGTACTATGATATGGAACCACAGTGAATCGTTTGGTCACCGGATTATAAAATTTGCGATGTGAACTACCTTTTCCTGGCAGTTCAATAAAACCGTTTTTCTTTAATAAGCGAATCATTTGTCGTGCCTTCATTGGCATCCTTATTTCTCCTTTCATTATAATACGTGTTAATACGTGTTTCAATTCTATTCAAACAAATGAAAGTGACAAAAGAATGACAAAGAAAAATCTGAGATTACTCTCAGACTGAATTTGTTTGATTCTTTCTTTTAAAAACAGCGGCAAATAAACGTTTGATTCTTCGCATTAAGCCCATCAATGGATGATATTTCTCATTGATCATGGCACTCTTTTCAATAAAGAGTTCTACCCCAAATAAGATGATACTCATAACCACAAATCCGATGGTGGTATTTATTAAATAGGCATAAGCGCTTAATCCAAATAAAGCCGTTAATCCACACATGATAATCACTGTATTTCTATGCCCAAATTGATTCATCAATAAATGGTGAATATGACTTTTATCCGCTTGTAGAAATTTCTTCCCTTTTAAAGTTCTTCTTAGAATAGCAGATAAGGTATCTATAATTGGCAACATCAACAACAACATCGGCAAAGCCAAAGTTACTATAGTTGATCCTTTAAATCCTAATAAAGAAATGGCAGAGATCATAAATCCTAAGAATAAGGAACCACAATCCCCCATAAAAATAGAGGCTGGATGGGCATTATATACTAAGAAACCTGTTGTGCTACTAGCTAAAATAAAGGTAATCATCGCAACATCCATCCGTCTTTCAATAATGGCAACTGAACCAATGACCACCAACATAATGACACTCATTCCTCCAGCTAAACCATCCAATCCATCAATTAGATTAATCGCATTGGTAATCCCTGCAATCCAGATGACAGTAAATAGGATAGAGAAAATTTGATTGTTGATGATAATTCCAAATGGCAAATGAATGGAATCTACACAAACTCCATGAAAGATTAAGATTCCAGCAGCCACTATTTGAAGAACTAATTTCACAATTGGTTTAATATCAATTAAATCATCCACTAAGCCTGTAAAAAACATCAGGCTTCCTCCCAGAATTATACCTGTAAAAGCACGGTCTGGTTTTAGAAATAAAGTAACCGTTAATAAGAATCCCAAATAAATAGAGATTCCCCCGATACGTGAAATAATTCCATGATGAACAGTTCTTTCGTTTTCTTTTGCATATGTCTTTGCCAGAATTGAATATCTTTTGATCATTGGTGTTAAACCTAGTGAAATCATGAATGGTAATAAAAGTGTTTTGATATCTATCATTTTATCCCCACTCCTTTAGCTGTTGCACCAATTCCCATTCTGGGTGGTTTGATACATAAACTTTCATATTCAACTCTTGTTCCAAAGTTTCTTTAATTCCGAAACAATTCGCCAATCCTCCACTAAGTAAAATTCCATTTTGGTGAACAATTTCCTTAGTTTCAATATCCAAACTTTCTAGCGATTGTTTGGCCCAAAGGACAATTTGTTTCGCAACATTTTGGATACATGGCCACAAAGAACTCGCTCGAATTTGAAGTTGAACAAATTGATTATATTGGTTTTTGGCATTACAAAGTAGCGTTTCTTGTTTCCCACTGGATAAAGATTTTGAAGCTGCCTCTTTTAAAGCAACTGCATCTTCTTCAGATATTAGACAACGATACTTTGTCGCAACCAGTGTTTGAATGGCTTCATCAATTTGTTTACCAGCATAGAAAATCGTTTTTCTATTTAAACAAGCGCCTTGGGTATATACACCTAGCTCTGTATATGTATGACCGGCATGAATGCATAGTGTTGGTTGTTGCGTTTGTAACAAATCACTCACACGGACAAAATCCAATCGATGAATACCCGCTTCATTGATTTGAGTACGCCAATTCTCCAATCGCTCCATATGTGATTCACTTGGAATTAATACCAAGGCATGAGGATGAAAAATATTATTCGATGCTTTTAATTCTTTCATTCCTTTTTTAATTAAAGGTGCAAAGGGAGATAAGACTTGATCATGATTGATTGGATATTTTACAGAAACAACTCTTTGATCTTGATAGATAAAAGGAAAAGCGTCCACGCCACAGGCTTGAACGTCATTTTGTTTCCAGGCAATAACACTACGTGCTTGCCATGATGTATCTTTGTTGATATCGATGATTCGAATGGAATGTCCCCCGATATCTAACGCATACCAATGATCAAACATTCAATTCTCCTAAAACCCATTAAATAGTGTTAATTCTAAAACCGCTTGGCTAGCTAAAAAACCAAGTACAAATGACAACAGAAACAACAAAGCTACAGCTTTAGCCGGTTGTTTCACATTCACAAATTTATCAAATTGTACGCCACTAAGTGCATAAAAACTTAATCCAAAACACAATAAGAATACAATAAAGCGAACAATATAATATGTCATAATTCCTCCTAGCCAATCGTTACGATTTGGACAAATGGATATTTATCTTTGTATTGGGCATATGCCTCTTCAATATGTTCTTTCGCTCCAAATCCCATTATGGTACTACCAGAACCTGTCATTAAAGAACGTAATCCAAAGGCATCCATATCTTTATGGATTTCTTTTAAAATAGGAACTAGTTCCATCGCAGCGGCTTCTAGTGAATTTCCCATTAAATGAGTAAATTGTTTTAAATCTTTTTGTTCTAGGGTTGCTTGAATGGCATCCATATTTGGATGGGTGGCAGGCATTTTATTCCATTGATCAAATGCAGCTGGTGTACTAACCCCTTCTTCTGGTTTAATCAACAAGGCTGGAAAACGCCAATGTGTATGCATTGGTTCGATTTTTTCTCCAATTCCTTTTACCCGTGACATTCGGTTAACCAAACAAAATGGAACGTCCGCTCCTACTTGTACCCCTAGTTGAATCATTTCTTCTTGACTCAAGTGTAAATTTTCATATTGATCTACGGCTCGTAATACCGCTGCCGCATTGGCACTGGCCCCAGCCAGTCCTGCTTGCATGGGAATCTCTTCTTGAATCTCAACACTATAATTACCAATATCATATTTTTCTTTTAATAATTTCAACATTTTCGTCATCGCATTATTTTGTGGTAAGTCCACATTTTGACAGCGAATATATGTTGTTTCGGCAGGATGAACCTGAATTTCATTATAGAGCGAAATTGGTGCCATAATCATATCTAGATCATGGTACCCACCTTCGATTTCCTTAACTACATCCAAGGACAGATTCACCTTTGCAGGCGCATATATCTTCATAATTCACCTCATATAAATGTATAAAATCTTCTACTGTACATTGTTGAGCACGGCGATTTAATTCAATCCCGGCTTGCTCCAAACATTTAGCCGCTAAGGCCTTATCTTTAAGAAAGGTTTGGAGATTGTTGTAGAGTGTCTTTCTTCGTTGTGTAAAGCACGCTTTCACTAGCGCAAAGAATAAGGCTTCATTTTTGACTTGATAACGATGGTGAAAACGGAATTGCAAGACTACTGAATCCACACGTGGGCTAGGCCAAAAAACATGGCGCGATACATCCGTTACTTTTTTCACATCACACTTGTATTGCCAAATGACGCTTAAGGCATTATATTCCTTTTCGTTTTCTCCTGCTAAAAAGCGTTGTCCCACTTCTTTTTGCATCATAACCGTAATCGATTCAATACTCTCTTTGGCTTCAAAGAGTTTAAAAAGAATTGGGGTAGTAATATAGTACGGCAAATTGGAAACAAAAACCACCTTTTGTTCATTCTTGCGATATGTCTGAATGACTTGATCAATATCCACTTCTAGAAAGTCTTGTAAGATAATTTCTAATCCCGAAGAATCAATCTCTGCTTCTAATACTGGTGGCATTCGTTTATCAATCTCAAAAGCAACAACATGATTGCTTCTTTGACAAAGACATTCTGTTAATGCTCCAATTCCAGGCCCCACCTCAATGACAAAACAATCTTCATCTTCTACAGCTGCTGTGGCAATCTTTTCCACAATAGCTGGTTCTATGATGAAGTTTTGTCCATATCCTTTTTTTGTATATAAACCATATCGCTCTAATATTTCCTTGGTACGAGCGATGGTTGCGATTCTTTGTTTCATTCCATTGTTTCCTTAATATCTCGTAGTGTTACTTGCATTTGATTTAAACGCTTAAAACACGTTTTTCCATTACAAGGACCGATATGAAATCGATCACATACATCATATCGTTTTTTACTATCTCCTATCAAATCAAGAGATAAAAACTCTTGCCACGATAAACTTTCCTTCTCTTGTGTAAATGTCACACAAGTGGATAAAGCTTGAATTAGATCTTCTTTATTGGCATGTTCAATCCCTACTTTTTTATCCGTTCTCGCTTTTTTCTTATCAATGAAGGCGTGTTTACAATTTGGTACAGCTGCACTGACCCATCGACGTATTTGTTCTCCTGGCCAATCTGGATCAGTAAAGACAATAATCCCTCGTGTTTTATTGGCTTGGATAATTCGTTCTAGAGTTGCATCATCCATAGCTTTACCACCTGTTTCAATCGTTTCACAATTGAAGAATTGTTTTAAACGATGGGTATCATTTTTCCCTTCTACTACTATGATTTCTTGTATCGTTTTCTTGTTCATATGCGCTCCAATTATACCACTTTGTGACATAGATAGTGTCGGTTATTTTTGGTAGAATAAGAAAAGCAGAGGTACGTTTATGATTCAATTACCAGAAAAAGGAATTTTGTTAGTGCCAGCCCACTGGCATTTACCTTTTTATCAAGAAATTTTAAAACAAAAAGGAAACACATTGGGAATCGAAATGATTTCCCTTCTTTCCTATGTCCAACGCTTTATTAAAAAGGAAAATCCAGATCAGATTGCCTTATTGTATCAAGCCAAACAATGCCTGCAATCGATTCCACAATCCAACCCTTTTTATAATAGTTGTAAAGACACTGATTTTTTACAAGCTGCCTTAAAGTTTATCCGTTGGACAAAAAGCGAAAATGTCCATAACTTTCCTGGCAATACAGAAAAACATGTAGCACTACAACCAATATTAGAAACCTTGGATACCCTTGATTTAGTCGAAGATAATTTTTCTAAAGTAGAGCTAGGTTCACAAGATAATGTCTATATATTAGAAAAAGTCTTCTCGATACAAGAACAATATTGGGTCGATCGTCTATTGGAAAATGGGGCTCAATTCTTGTCCTTTGATACTACAGAAACGATTCAATACTATGGAGTAGCCAATGCTAAAAAACAAGCGAAGTTAATTGCTGATATGATTGTTGAAAAAGGATGGAATGCCCAAGATGTATCCATTCATGTATGTGATAAAAAAGATATTGCGGTTACTTCTCAAATGTTGGATGCCAACAAAATTCCATATACCATTTTACAAGAAGAACAAATCAGCCCTATCGCCGCTAAATGGGTGGCATGTTTAAAATGGGCACAACAACCAAATAAAGAAACACTCGCTTCTTTACTAGAAACATGTTTTAACGACAGCCAAGACATATTGGCTTATCTTGACCAATGCCCAGATGCCTATCCTGAGTGGAAAGCACATTTTACATTAAAATGGCAAGAGAATACATTCTTAAAAGAATATGAATATCAACAACTACAAGAGTTAGAACAAAAAGCCTTCCATTGGATACAACAACATCCGATTGATTGGTCCATTACTGACTTTGCCTCGATGGCTACTTTCATTCAAGAATCTATTGCTAACCCAACAAAAGAAGACTTGGCTCTATTCAATAATATTCAAAACCTTATTTCACAAGCATCGCCTTATATTAAAGAAGCGGAAGATTTAGATATTCTAATTCATGAAATTCAAAACTGTTCGCAGACGCAAAGTGTTTCCTCTTTACAAGGTGTGTGCATCTCATCTTTACAAGATATTTGTGGATTAAAAGAGCATGTGATGGTTTTAGGAGTTCATGGGCAAAGTTTTCCAGCTTTATCCATTGAAAATGGAATCTTTGATGAAAACTTAATCCGTGAAATAGATGTACCAAGCCTACAAACTCGTTTGAATAAACAAAAAGAACAACGCATGCATACGCTACAACAAGCTAAAGACATCACTATTGTCTATCCTGAATCAAATTATGATCGTAAAGGAAACCAAACCAGCGTAGATATTCAACGATGGATATTGAATCAACTTCAAACAGGCGTACAAGTAGAGGCTAATATTAAAGAAGAAAAGAAAGAGATAAAAGTATCACCTTTGGCTAAAGTTATCATCGAAAATGATAAAACTGTTCGTCCTGACTTTTCGCTTACTAGCCAACAAGCTAAAGATCTATTAGTAGATAAGGGCGTATTGTCTTCATCTGTATCTGCTTTACAAACCTATGCCCAATGTCCACTTCATTACTTTTTACAATACGGATTGCGTTTACAAACACCAACCGATTGGACCGATGTAGCCCAACGTGGATCCTTGCTTCATAAAATATTAGAACGTGCTGCCGATGATCATAACAAACAATACGCCAAGATTAGTGACCAACAACTTCAAACCTACATTGATCAAGAGTTCGAATTTGTCTGGACATTATGGCCACATCGTCAATTTGAATTTATGCTTCAAAAGAAAGATTTATTCCACACGTTGAAACTGATATTCCAACGCTTATCTCAATTTGAAGACATGTGGCATATGAATATTGATCAACAAGAGTATGAATACAATGCCGATATCGATCTAGGAAACTGTATCTTACACATGCATGGCTTTATTGATCGTTTAGATGTTAGTGCTTCTTCCTTTGCGATTTTTGACTACAAAAGTGGAAACAAAGAATGGAAACAAAAAGAATTCGAAACAGGAAAAGCACTACAACTTGCGACTTATGCGATATGTGCACAAGAAGAGATTGGAAAAGAACCAGTTGGAAGTTTCTATATTTCTTTAAAACCAACTATCAAAGAACAAAAAGCGATCAACCCCAATCGAAATAACAAAAAAGATCCTGTCGAAATCGAGGAAGAGGATTTGAATGAAGAATTCATCCATCAAATACCTTATACAGGAATCTATTACAGTGATATCACTATATATGATGACAAAGGAAAGAATCCTAAAAATGGACAATCCTTTTACCAACAAAAAGAAGATTGGCATACGATTGTATCTTCTTTAGTGGATGACATTCTTTCTGGAAATATCGCACCGAATCACGAAGCCGATGCATGTACATATTGTCACTTTGCCAGCATATGTCGAAACGCTCGCAAAGAAGTAGAGAAAAAATCACGCCTTAAGGAGGTGGATGAATGAAACCCTCACCCCAACAACAAGCCGCCATCTCATCACTGGGAAACAATGTGATTGTCTCTGCCAGTGCAGGAAGTGGGAAAACCAGCGTTTTAGTCGCCCGTTTATGTAAATTGGTATTAGAAGATCGAGTACCGATTGATCGTCTTTTAGCCATGACATTTACTAAAGATGCTGCCGGCGAAATGAAAGACCGTTTGCGTTTAAGTTTGGAACAAGCTACCGATATGGACCCTGATTATGTTAGCCAACAATTAGCATTCCTAGAAACAGCGGACATTTGTACCATTGATAGTTTCTGTTTATCGGTTGTCCAAAATTATTATTACTTAGACAACACTCTAACCTTAACGATGGTAAATCAAGCCGCCAGTGATGCCCAACAAGAAGATTTATTCCGTCAAGGATACCAACAAGCTTGCCAAGACATGGATCCAGATGCCTTAGCACACTTATTATCCTACTTTACTTCTATGGGGAAAAAGGAAGAGGATATTCGAAAGAGCATCCAACAACTGAGTGACATCGCCAACGCTAAGGATAATCCCCAACAATGGTTACAAGATGTCAAACAAGGGCAAGCACAAGATGAAATCGATCGTTGGTTCCATGCATATATTAGCCAAAAACTTCAACGTTTAATCGAATTGCATCAACCGATTCGTACGTGGCATGAAAGTTTAGAAAAACGCACTCAAGTGTTAGAAAAAATAGAAGACCAATGGAATGAACACGGTTATCAAGGCCTTCAAAAAGGAATGATGGCATATTATCACGCGTATCAAAACTTCCGTAAACTAAATGATGGTGCTGACAAAGAAACGTATGATGTTTATAAATCTGAAATCAAAGAGATTGAAGAAGAATTAAACCGTTTCTTATACCCTCACCAAACTGTTCAACAAGATGGCTTATTAATGAAACCAATATATGAAGCCTTCTGTGATTTAACATCTAAAACCATGGATGCTTACCAAGAATTAAAGCGTAAACATGAATTGTTAGACTTTAGTGATATGTCTCACTATGCCTACCATTTAATTGATACTTACTCTATCGTTAAAGAAGAGTTAATGAATAAATATCAATACATCTTAGTGGATGAGTTTCAAGATACCAATGAACTTCAAGAAAGTATCATTGAAGCCATTTCCCAAGGAAATAATGTCTTCCGTGTTGGAGATGTTAAACAAGCAATTTATGGTTTCAGACAAGCTCGACCTGACATCATGAAGCGTCACCTATACGAAAAGGATGATCAAAATATTATCTTGGATAAAAACTATCGTTCCAATGCCAGCATCATCCATTTTAACAATGACTTCTATCAACGGATTATGAATACCTCTGGTTTAGAACCTCAATTTGGTGATGATGACATTGCCCAAGTAGGCTCGAAAGAACAATCTGATTTGCCACAATATCCATTCCGTTTCCTTTATTGTGAATTCAATGAATGGGAGGGGCATTACTCAACTAAGAAGTCTAAGGCTAATAAAAACCGTTATGATATTATTGCCCAAGATATTATTAAACAACACGCTTCTAAAGACGTAGACTATAAAGATATTTGTATCTTAACGCGCCAGAGAAAAGAACATGAAACTTTAAAAGATGCTTTACAAGCATACAAAATTCCTGTACTTGCAGAAATTAATCATGGATTCTATACCAATGCCGCTGTTCAAATTGTACTTTCTACTTTAAAGGCATTAATGAATCCATATGATGATATTGCTCTAGCGTCTGCCTTGTTGTCCCCGATTGGAAATGTGGAGGCAAGTGATTTAGCCAGTGTAAAAACAAAAAGAAATACAACTTTATATCAACGAATCAAAGATAAACCATTTATGGCTAGTTGGAACGAATTAAAATCTCATCGCTT
>CADBTK010000057.1 GCA_902797585.1 Erysipelothrix rhusiopathiae | reverse complement strand
CAACTATTGTGTCAATGGATGTGTTTATTGTCCATACCACATGAAAAATAAAACCATTCCAAGAAAGAAATTGACCCAAGAAGAAGTACGCGCAGAAGTCATTGCCTTACAAGATATGGGACACAAACGATTGGCTATTGAAGCTGGAGAAGATCCTAAGAATAATCCAATTGAATATATCTTAGAATGTATCGATACGATTTATTCTGTCCACCATAAAAATGGAGATATTCGTCGTGTTAATGTTAATATTGCCGCTACGACAGTAGAAAACTATAAGAAATTACACGATGCTGGAATTGGGACATATATCCTTTTCCAAGAAACATATCATAAAGACAGTTATTTAGAACTACATCCTACGGGACCTAAACACGATTATGCCTACCATACTGAGGCAATGGATCGTGCCATGGAAGGTGGAATTGATGATGTAGGATTGGGTGTATTATTTGGATTGGAATTATACAAATATGAATTTGCCGGTCTATTAATGCATGCCGAACACTTAGAAGCGGTTTATGGCGTTGGACCACATACCATCAGTGTGCCTCGCTTAAAAAGAGCCGATGATATTAACCCAGATGATTTCGACAATGGAATCGATGATGAAATATTTACTAAGATAACTGCATGTATTCGCTTAGCTGTGCCTTATACAGGAATGATTGTTTCTACTCGTGAAACAGAACAAGTGCGTCAACGTTTACTTCAAGTAGGGGTATCGCAAGTCAGTGGAGGATCTCGAACTTCAGTCGGTGGATATACAGAAGAAGTTAGACCAACCGATACCGAACAATTTGATGTCAGTGATCAAAGAACGCTAGATGAAGTGGTGAAATGGTTAATGGAAAATGATCACATTCCTAGTTTCTGTACAGCTTGTTATAGAGAAGGGCGAACAGGGGACCGTTTTATGGCATTATGTAAAAGTGGACAAATTTTAAACTGTTGTCATCCCAATGCGCTAATGACATTGTCTGAATATCTAGAAGACTATGCCAGTGATGAAACGAAAAAAGTAGGATATGAAATGATTGAACGCGAATTAAACCGCATTCCAAATGAAAAGGTGCGTCAAATTGCGATGGATAATATTGAACAAATCAAAAATTCGAATCGAAGAGATTTCCGTTTTTAAATATAGACATGTATTGATTTATCCCCTATACTGAGCATAGTTAAGGAGAGCTAAAATGATAGAAGAAAGAGTGAAGCGATATATTGTGCGAGGGTTTAAAAAATATCAACATATTGATCGACAAGATGAAAAAGAACAACGCAAATTTCTTCGCTTTCTTCGTTTGGCCAATCCTTTAATCTCCTATCTATATCCTGATGAACTTATTACATATTATGATGCATGGGGGTTTCTAAGCACTATTGAATATTTGGTTTCTAATGAGAAACAATGTGCTTATTTAGTGAATAGTAAGGTAGCTTGTTCGGCTATCAAAGCTTCGTTTTTTTCAAAAGAATTTGAAGATGATTATTCCATTCATGAACAGATTCATTGGAAACAAGGGAAACGATATAGTAGTGTAGAACCGGGAGAAGAAAATTATTTCAGTTTTACCTTTGTCAGAAATCCTTTTGATCGTTTGGTATCTTGTTATGTATCAAAGTATCAAACGGATATTACCAAATATAAGAAAACTAAAAATGACTTTGAACACTACTTATGTGGCTATCTAAGTCAAGATGAGGGGTTTGAAACCTTTATTGAAAAAATTGCGAAGATTCCGCCATTACTCATGGATAAACATTTTATTCCTCAATCCAAAGTAGTTTATACAAGTAATGGGGATAGTCGAGTAGACTATATCGGACGCTTTGAAACATTGGAACAAGACTTTTTGCCCATTCAAAAAGAATATGGATTAAAACCTTTGAAAGTGTTCAATGCGACCAATAAAAAAGATTGGAAAGAATACTACAATGAGCATACGGCAAAACTAGCCTATAAGATTTATAAAGAAGATATCAAAAGATTTGGGTATGAAGATGCCTATAAAGAATTGATGGAATATATAAAACAAAGAGATGCCTAAATGAAAGGGCATCTCTTTACATTTGAAATAGAACTCCAATCATAGCGCATCCAACTATATAGAAGATAGGATGTAGTTTGATTCGCTTTTGAATGAAGAATAATACAATAGTTAATAAGATTGCTTTTAAGTGAAAGAATTGTGTAATCTTTGAAGCATTAGTATTTATTAAACAAGTGGATGCTACATTGAAACCGGCCATACATATTAAGGCAACAGAGGCAGGACGTAATCCGTATAAAGCTTTTTGAACAAGTTTGGATGTTTTAAACTTATTTAAAAAATGAGCAATCACAATAATGATTAGTATAGATGGCGCAATTAATCCAAGGGTACTAATAATAGCACCAGCTATTCCTGCAGTTTTATATCCAGCAAAAGTGGACATATTAATTCCTAGAGCTCCTGGAGTGGATTCAGAGACAGCTAACATATCGGCAATATCATTGTGGGAAAACCAATGTGTTTTATTCGATAGCTCATATAGAAATGGAAGAGTGGCTAGTCCTCCACCGATAGAGAATAATCCTACTTTGAAAAACTCTATAAACATACGTATTATCATAAATGGGAGTCCTCCTTACTATCTTTGCCCAAGATAGCACCATAGATTCCGGCGGTAATTACTATGATTGCGGTAGGAATAGAAATAGGTGTAATAAGAGATAGGATACATATGCCCAAGACTAATAAAAAAATTAAGAGTGTTTGTTTATTCACAATGGATTTTTTCCATAATCGTTGGATGGCTTGAATAATCAACACAAAAACACAAACGCGAATTCCTGCAAAAGCGTGTCGTACCAATGGTATATGAGAAAAGTTAGTTAAAAATGTAGCAATCAAAATAATAATAAACAAAGGGATAGTAACAAATCCCAAGGTGGAACAAAGAGCTCCTAAGATGCCTTTTTTCTTATATCCAATAAAGGTGGATACATTGATAGCGATAATACCTGGGGTACATTGTCCTATAGAAAAATAATCCAATAGTTCTTGGTCTGTTGTCCATTGTTTACGATTAACCAACTCTTCTTGTAATAAAGGTAACATGGAATAACCGCCTCCAAAGTTAACGGCTCCAATTTTTATAAAGGTAATAAAAATATCAATATAATCTATCATAATATCACTTCAGGTTTGAGTGTAACATAGTTTAAAAAAATGGAAAATAGAATCAGACAATCTATCTAAAAAGTGATAGAATAAAGAACGAAAAAAGGAGAGATTTTCATGAAATGTCCTAAGTGCCAATATGATAACGATGAATCTATTCATTATTGTCAAAAATGTGGTGAATATTTACATGAAGAAATAAAAAGTACTATGAAAGAAGATCAACCAGTTATACAAACTGTAAAAGTAACTGATAAGAAGAAATTATTAAAATGGATTTTTTCCACTTTTTTATTTACGGCTGTCATTATTGGAGGATTTAGTCTATTCCAGATTCATCAAATCCAGATGGAAGCCAATTTAAAAAATGAAGAATTAGCAAAAAAGAATAAAGAACAGAAAGATGAAATCGATAAGTTGTCTAGTCAAATGGATAAAAGTTCTGTCGATTATGAAAAAGAAATTGTCGAGTTGGAAAAAGAAAACAATGAGTTAACGAAAAAAGTCAATGATTTAGAAAAACAAGTGGAAGAGTTAACGAGTGATCAATCGTCTGATAAATCTAAAGAAAAAGAGACAAAAGACGAAACGAAAGAGGAAACCTCCACCGACAAATAAGATAAGGAGGCAAT
>CADBTK010000056.1 GCA_902797585.1 Erysipelothrix rhusiopathiae | reverse complement strand
CCATCGGTTTCTTCGGCGGATATCGATAGGGTAGATAAGAACAAAAAACTGAAGATTAAGAAGAAATATTTGCTTATATTACGTGTGTTCATATTCATCCACTTCCTTAAAAAAGTTTAACCATTAAGACCTTTAATAGACAAAACACTTAATAGTTAAGTTTCTTTAAGTATAATGAGTGGAGTTAAAAATGGAATATCAATACAGAAAAAGGTTGGTAAAATGCTTATCTGATTTGTAAATTGATTCAAGTTTTTGAAGAACTTTTTAATAATTATGTAAATTAGTTTTTTGAATGTAAAAAATACGTATAAAAAAAAGTCATTACTTGCGTAATGACCTTGTTAATAATGTTAGTCTAAATCTAGAAATCCTGAGTCATCAAAGATGGTGCGAATCTCTTTTTCTAACCATTTCTTATTAAAGTTTTCATCAAATTGAGCACGGAAATGTTTCTTAGCTTGTTTGCTCGTATACTCTTTGAATGGAATTATTTTAAAGTTTTTGTGATCGTACTCAAAATGGTTCACGATAGGAATGACTTTCACATTTTCAAACCCATAACCTTGATCTGTTTTTACTATATTTAAGTTTACTAAGGCTCCAATTTCATACATGTTTTGAAAATCAGTACTAGCTCTTTTAACAGCGGCTGAGGCGGATGTTGTATTACCTAGTGAATAAAATACGATGGTTTCTTTTCCTTCTTTATTGGTCAATGTAGTGGCCGGTTGAATGTTATGAGGATGGTTTCCAATGACTAAATCTACGCTTTGTTCATTTAGAAATTTAGCTACTTCTTCTTGAGTATCTGTTAGTTCATATGTAAACTCTTTTCCCCAGTGCATAGATACAAAAACCATATCGGCTTTTTTCTTGGCCTTTTGAATATCCTTTTTTAGCTTCTCTTGGTATTCTTTATCGAAAGTTCCAGAAGTAGATAAGAAATAGTTGACATGATTACTATTACGACCGACGTTCGTATCGTATGTATAAGATAAAATGGCTATCTTAACTCCTTTAACATTAACAACAGAGATTTTCTCGGATTCTTCTTTATTCCGATAGGCACCAGTATGTTTTAAACCCGCTTCATCTAAGAAGTCTAGGGTATTCTCAATTCCACTGACTCCCATATCTAACATATGGTTATTTGCTAAAGTAACATAGTCAATACCTATTCCCGGGAATTGTTGTGCGATTTCTTCTGGCGCATTGTATGTAAATGCTGTTCCAGAAACACCTAACTCTTTTCCACCAATAGGAACTTCTTGATTCGCAATCGTTAAGTCAGAATCTAAGTATGGTTTCACTTGATCGAAGTAGGAACCAAATTTATAGCCTTTATGTGTATCGTAAAAATTTTGTTCCCATAAAAAATCTCCTGTTAGGGCTATTTTTATTGTTTCATCTTCTTTCTTTTGTTCATGTTTTGTAATCAATGTTTTTCCTAAAAGAACAAGTAGGGAAAGGATGAATAAAGGGACGAGTATAACAATTGCGATTCGTATCATTCGTTTTGTTTTCATAGTACATTTTATTTTATCAGTTCTATATTGGAATGAAAAGACAAGAAAATAATATATGATATATTTTGCTGTAGAAAAGAGAAGTAAGTTTTAATGTTTAATTTTATCCTAAATCTACCAGAGACTATAATTATTCCGTATCATGACTCCATGGAAATTTGTCCTTTTGATAAAGATAAAAAAGGGTTTCGGCAGTTTGAAAAATATTGGGACTATGTATCTTGGCTAAATGACAATCAATAAGATTAGTTGAAATGGATTTATATTTTCAATCATCACGGCAGGCAGAACTTTTGATTATTTATAATTGAAAAAGTGCCTGTCTTTTATTATGGAAATCAATGATAAAAAATGAGAGAACCATCTGATTCTCTCATAGATTATAAGTGTTATTTATAAAAAACAATTGCTTCATAAGGACGTAATTGAATTGGTTGTTTAGGAGAGAGGTCCTTATAATTAGCAAATAAAACTTTGTAGTCTTTTATATCTAAATCGATGCTCACTTCTTTTTCATAGAAATTGGTGACTACAATTAACGACTCTTTGTCCGTCTTTCTTTCGAATGCGAATACTTGCGGGTGATCTTCCAACATTGGAACATACAATCCATTTTGAATCACATCATAGTCTTTTCGCATTTGAATTAATTGTTTATATGCATGGATAATACCATCTGGATCAGCAAGATCTTTTTTCACATTAATATCGATGTGGTTGTCAGCAGCTTGAATCCAAGGTGTTCCTTGGGTGAAACCGGCGTTTTTACTATCGTCCCACTGCATTAATGTACGCGCGTTATCACGAGAGCGTTCTTGCAGGATGTGATATACTTCATCCTCGCTTTTACCTTCATCTTGCAAAATATGGAACATGTTCTTACTTTCGACATCCACATATTGGTTAATATCGGTAAAGTAAGGGTTGGTCATTCCAATTTCTTCTCCTTGATAAAT
>CADBTK010000055.1 GCA_902797585.1 Erysipelothrix rhusiopathiae | reverse complement strand
CTGTGAATCCAATGTCTGTTTCTTATAATAATGTAGAAGTTGCTGATGAAATTCAAACTTCAACGAAACAAAATATTATGAGTTTAGTATCAGCTGGAATTACTTCGTTATTAGGACTTGCATTATTAACAAAAAAAGAATTCGAATAAATTGAAGAGCTTTGGCTCTTCTTTTTATATAGACATATAAAAAAACGGCCCATAAGGACCGTTTACTGCGTTTTATAGGTATTCGTGACGTTCTAATACTTCTAGAATGTTACGTCCTTCTGTAGTACCTTCAATGATACGACGAGCACGTTTACTATCACCAATGTTGTAGATTTCAACATCCGTATCAGCAAAGGCTTCTTCAATTTCGTTCAATACAGGAATGTTAGAACGCATTCCTAAACAAATGAATCCGTAATCGAATGGAATGTCTTCGATTTCACCTTCAGGGTTTTTAACGATGAATTTATCGTTTTGAACTTCTTGAAGGGCAGTGTTTGTCATTTGACGAACATTGTGTTTTTTCATACGAGTAGCTGTATCTACTTTTGTGACTGGGTCTAATCCATTTCCAATCATTGGTAACATTTCAACCATAGTTACATCGGCATTCTTTTCAGTAAAGTATTCCATAACGTCTAGACCAACAGCTCCACCACCGATAATGGCAACTTTTTTACCTTTCATATCAGCAGGGTATGTGTCTTGACGTTCAATCATTTTTAATACAGTCGCAACATTTGTTCCATCTTTATCTACTAAATCCAACAATCCAGTGATTGGAGGAAGAGTAGGGTTAGAACCTGTGGCATTTACGATAATGTCTGGGTTTAAACGTTGAACTAATTCAAGTGTCGCTTCTGTTCCTTTAAAAATGAATAAGTTGTGTAATTTACTAGCACGTCTTTCTAACCATTTAGGGAAGTTACCCAAACGGTTTTTATCAGGGATTTGAGCAATCTTACGAGCCAAACCTCCTAATTGTTCTTCTTTTTCAATTAAGAATGTTGTACATCCTACTTCCGCAGCAGTACAAGCTGCTTCCATACCAGCTGTACCTCCACCGATAACGACAACGTTACAAGGTTTTGTGATTTTACGTTTTGCGTAGTCATCGTCTTTATTAACAGCAGGGTTAACAGTACAACGGATTGGTTTGTTTAATCCAATACGGTGTCCAGCACATCCGATGTTACAAGAGATACATTGACGGATGTCTTCTTCTTTACCATATTTTACTTTGTTGACCCATTCTGGATCGGCAATCAATCCTCGACCCATACCAATTAAGTCAGCATCTCCTCTTTCAAGGATGTCTTCAGCTACTTGTGGGTTACGGATGTTACCAACAGCAATTGTCGGTTTATCATAAGCTTCTTTTACACGTTTAGCCATGTATGAACGCCATCCATCTGGTAAGTAGTTGGCATCGATTTGGTATTGAATACTTCCGTTCAATCCAGCACTTACGTGGAAGATATCTACTTCTTCTTGGAAGTATTGTAAGTATTCGATACAGTCATCTAAGTTGTTTCCACCTTCCATGAATTCATCGGCACTAATACGTACGATAATAGGGAAGAAAGGTCCAACTTGTTTACGAACTTCTTCAATAACTAATTTAGCGAAACGAGCACGGTTTTCAGCAGATCCACCCCATTTGTCTGTACGTTTGTTGTAAAGAGGGGATAAGAATTGGCTGATTAAGTAAGAGTGACCTGCGTGGATTTCAACAGCATCAAATCCAGCGATCACGGCACGTTTAGCAGCTAGTCCATATTTTTTGATAATATCTAAGATTTCTTCTTCTTCCAAAGGACGTGGAGTATCTCCACCATCTTTGGTAGGAACATCCGAACTAGAAACAGGTTGCATATCAATACGAGTTGACATTGCACTAGCTCCAGCATGGTTTAATTGAATCGCGATACAAGAACCGTGTTTATGTACAGTTTCTGTTAAGTTGAATAAACGAGGAATATAATTATCTGCATCAATTCTTAATTGCGTTGTTCCATTTGAACCGTCTGGGTAAGACACACAGGCGTTTTCAACGATCAATAGCCCTGTACCACCTTTTGCACGTTGTTCATAATAATTAATGTGCAAGAAAGACATTTCACCATTTTGTTCACCATAGTTGGTTCCCATTGGTGTCATAACGATACGGTTTGGCAAAGTCATTCGACGTACTGTGAATGGTTCAAAAATTTTTGGGTACTTTGTTTTCATGTAATTCTCCTTCTAAAATGATATCGTTTACACTTTAAGTTTAGTTTTTCACAATTAAAAAGTCTAGTTGTTTTTTCTGAATGTATCAATAGAAAAAAACTACTAAACTTTTATTAAAATACTTAAAATTTAGATTCTGCATTATACGATTCTTTAATAAATTCTATCAATCGCAGTGTTGCAGGGGAGTGATTTTGATTTTCTAAGTAAGCCAAAGAGAT
>CADBTK010000054.1 GCA_902797585.1 Erysipelothrix rhusiopathiae | reverse complement strand
TTTAATACGGAACGGTTGGAACACTTCAATATTGTGTTGAAATGCTAACTCTTTTACCGGAGAATATACAATAGTCTGTTTACGACCCACTTTTTTATCTGGTTGTGTTACAACTAGGTCAATTGAGATTCCTGCATCCAATAACGCCTGTAATACGTCTGCAGCAATCTTTGGTGTCCCCATAAATACGATTGATTTTTTATCCATGCAGAAACCTCCAATCTTTCGGTATTATACCTTATTTTTTCACTCTTGTGTTGCAATAGTTTTATTAATTATGCTATACTCTTTTTGCAATTTATGTCAGGAGGTGCGAGCGATGCCACAAATCCAATCACAAAAGAAACGTGTAAAGACAAATAACAAAGCACACAAGTTGGTTGTATCCAGAAAAACGGCTTTGAAAACCAGCATTAAAAAAGTGTTGGCTGCCGTTGATGCTAAAGATAAAGACGCGGCCGTTGCAGCTTACAACGAATGTTGTTCTAAATTAGACAGCGCCGTTACTCGTGGAGTTCACCACAAGAACTACGCAAGCCGTCAAAAATCACGTTTAGCAAAAGCAATCAATTCTCTATAAGAAAAAAGCTTCCGATTTCGGAAGCTTTTATTATGTCCATTTATTTTCCGTTCGAGCAATAATCGCATCTTGAGTTTGGGGCATCAAGGAAATAAATTGTGCGCAATATCCTGCAACACGTACAATTAAATCTGTATAATCTTGTGGTTTTTCTTGTGCCTGTTTCAATGTCTTGCTAGAAATGACATTGAATTGGTTATGATAAATCCCCTTTTTTTGAGAAACTTGCAAGAAAGCCACAAAGGTATCAATGCCTTTCTCAGTTTGTAATGCATCTGGATCAAATCGCATATTCAACAATTGACCCGCTGCTACTTTCCAATTTGGTAATTTCGATACCGAATTAATGACTGCCGTCGGCCCTTTATGATCCGTTCCTTGTGTAGGCGAACATCCTTCATTTAATGGTGTTCCTGCAAAGCGACCATCTGGTGTAGCTCCTACCACAAATCCATTTGGAACATAACTAGTAATATTACTTGTCGACATAGTATAGGCACTAACCTTTGGCCCCTTTCCTTTACGAAGCGTTTCATAACTTGGCAATAAGGACAAATAACTTTCAAAGACATCGCTTACAATTTTATCAACTTGATCTTCGTCATTTCCAAATTTTTCTACCGCCAAAACTTTTTTAAGAATTCTTTTGGATGATTCTTGGTTCCAATTATCTTTCATCGCTTCTAACAACTCATGAAAGCGAATCTCTTTTTTATCAAAGACTAGTTCTTTTATAACCATTAAAGAATTTCCTACAACACTTGGTCCAATATTGGATTGAGAAATCACGTCGTATCGACATCCCCCTTGTTTCAATGTTTTTCCAAGTTTCATGGAATCTTGAATTAAGGCACTGGCAAAAGGATCTGCATCAAAGATTTCTAAACTTTCATCACAAATCGCATCACATTTTATGGATAAATCAGAATAATATTTCAAAAATCTTTCCCACGTTGACCAAACATGATGATAGTCATCAAAGTGTGATTCTTTCTCTTCATTTTCTTGAACGGAAAGTAAACGAATACCAGTATTTGGATCAAATCCGTTATACATCATCAACTCAAATACTTTCCCCCAATTGACATATGTCATTCCTGTCGCTCGGTGTCCATATTTTCCTGGAACTCCTGTTTCCACACAACCAATTGGACAATAGTCGTTGGCATCTTTTTGTGGTATTTGTAAATCCAATAGACCTTTAATGGCTACTTCATCATTAAACATACTAGGCATTCCACAACCTGTTCTTATCAATAAGGCACAGGCTTTTAAATATTTTTTAGGACTATTTGAATGATAACGAGCAGAGAAATTAGGTTCAGCTAAAGCCGTTAAATTCATCGCCTCAATACAAAGATATGTTAAATCATTGGTTCCATCTTTTCCTTCTGGTGTAAGCCCTCCTACCACAAGGTTTGAATATAAAGGATATCCTTGCGAAAACTTCGTATGTCCATAAGGTCTTACTTTATTATTAGAGGAACTCATAATAAACATATGGGTAATTAATTCCAGTGCTTGATCTTTATCAATACTTGTATCCTTTTGGTACAAATCAAACATATATTGATCAAAACGACCATAACAAAATGAATGTCCATTGGATTCAATCATTTGAAGGACATGAATTAAATAAACAACTTGTACCCCTTCCCAAAAAGTAGAGGCTCCTTTTTCCAATAAATGATTGGCAATACTAGCTATTTGTTCTAATTCATTTTTGCGTTTCTTATCTTGTTCTTTTTGTGCTAAATCATTAGCCAATTGTCCATATCGTTTAGAAAAAGTTAATGCCGCTTCTAAACTGATGATGACAGCTTGATAAAAATCATGTTGTTGACTAGATAGGCGCCCATCTTGTAAGGCTTGTTTAGCTTGTTGGATTAAAGGCAATAATCCTTGGGCCAATACCATTGGATAATCAGGAACAATATGACCATCCCCACTCATCGAGATTCCTCCACGGTGAATAACTCCTTGTTTTTCAGCCAACAAAATATCTTCTGTTATATTTTGATTAACTCTATCTTCATGAGTATTTCCTAACCAATAAGGAGCAATCGAGCGTATCTGTTGTTTCGTTTGTTCATCAATATAGAAAATATCCCCTTCCCGTTTTTCAAATTGATCCAATTCATCCAACACCCATTGAATGGAATATTCTGGGAAAATAGGAGCAGCAAAGTTAGAAGATGCTTGATTACCAAAAATCAAAGAATCTTTTTCAATATAAATATCCATATTTTCTAAGGTATGCGCAAATGCTTTGGCTTTACGAATGATATAAGGTTGTCCTTCTGTCATACGAAAAGATTCTGTATAAAGAAGCGCTCTTTGACTACAGATGCGTGCTTGTCGTTTTTCCATCCGTTTTTGAAATGTATCAATCCGCTTCCAGTCCACTTGTTTTCCATGCTGTTTATAGAACAAAAACTCTCTCATCTTTTTTTCCTTTCAAAAAAAGAGTTTGCGCTAGGCACAAACTCATCCTTATTCTAATCCAAGGACTACTGGTACACTTCTGTATCCAACTCCCATGCGGTCAATTCCCATGTCAATTAATTGTAAGAAGTGTTCACGTGTACGAATACATCCACTTCCTTTGATTTTACATTTTCCTTCGACTTCTTCCATCATGATTTGAATCACTTCTGGCGTTGCACCATGTGCTTCAAATCCAGTTAAGAACCCAGTACTTGTTTTAACATAGTCTGCCTTTGCTGAAATACAACATTGACATGCTTTTCTAATTTGTTCTTCATTTAAAGCATCGGTTTCAAAGATAACTTTCACTGGAACATTTTTTTCATGACAGACTTCTACTACCGCTTTGATATCTTCCGTCACTTTGTCATATAAGCCAGAGCGAATCCATCCAAAATTAGCTACAATATCTAATTCTCCAATAACATCTGCATAGTTATCCACTAAGATTTTTGCTTGTGCAACTTTTGAAGCAGTACTGCTTGCTCCAAATGGGAAATCACATACTGGACATAATTTAGTATTTGATCCTTGTACCAATGGTTTACAAAGTTCCATATATGCTGGATTAATACAAATGGTATTACATTCTTTTTCCACTCCATCTTTTGTTAAAGAAATAATGTCTTCTTCGGTAAATTCTGGTTTTAATACAGAATAATCAATATATCTTGTCAATTCCTTCATTGACATTTCTGCTGCTGGTTTATTTGGTTTCATTTTTTCCTCCTATATCGTCATTTTCTTCTTTTATTATTATGGAAAAACCAAAACGTATACAGTTATTATTTTTGTATTTTTGAAAAAAATAAATTTTTCTTTTGTTTGTGAAAAAATGAATTCATTATATTTTTGGTTCAAAAATATTTAACCTATGAATCGTTGGAAGACCCATTGTTCAAACCCTTGGTCTTTATCCACCAACCCTTTTTTCATCTTTTGATCAAAGTCCGATAATTCTTCCAATTGATCCAATAAATCTTGCGCTCGATAAGCTAAAGCTCGCTGCATGCTCATCTTTACACGATATGGATGCGCCTTTAAATGAGAGGCAATTTCTTGTTGGTTATAACCTATATCCATTTGAACACGCACTTGATATAAGAATCGAATTTGTCCTGCTAATAGAGCAACAATAGCTACCGGTTCCATCCCTTGTTGGCGGAAAGAACGATAGTACTGTAAAAATCGTGTCGTTTGTTTTTCAAAAAGCGCATTGACCATTTTGAATATATCTTCATTTGGTGCAACAGCTACTAAAGCCTTGACATCTTTCAGTGTAATAGTATCGGCATACGTTTTTAATTTGCGTATATCATTTTCGATATTCATCGGATTCATACCTGCATTGGCAATAAAATAATCGTAAGCTTGCGGCTGCATGTCTAATTGATATTTCTTTAATAACTCTTGTATTAAAGCTGGTTGACTTTTTTCATCCAATGCCATGCATGGAATCACTTTAGAGACTTCTTGCATCTTTTTGACAAGTTTTTTTCGTCCATCCAACTTTTGCGCCGGACAACAATAAATGACGATAACTTGTTGGTCTTCATTACTGCGTCGAATAAATGCTTCGATATCATACTTTGTCGTATCCTTTGCGGATAAAAACGTCGATTGGTCGATCACTATCATCTTTGGTTCATCAAAAATAGTCACCGAATCCATTTCATTTAAAATGTTACTTTGTTCCTCTTTCGTGGCATCAAAAGATAAGACATACTCAATCTTGTATTGTTTTTTTAATGCTTCTACTTTTTGGCGCATTCGATTGGTGTCATTCCCATATAAAATAATATTCATAATCGTATTATACCAAACAAACCACTCGCCGATTCAAAAAAGAGACATCCTCGAAAACTAAAAAGATGAATAGAACCAACATCTTTGGTTTCTAATGTTTGTATTCCCATTTGATGACAACGTGCAATCACTTGACTGCTTGGATGACGATAACGATTCTTATACCCTACTGAAACTAAACCAAGTTTAGGCCTTAATGTATCTAAGAATGAGTAAGAACTACTTGTATCGGATCCATGATGTCCAAGTTTCAATATATCAACATTTAATGTATACGATTGGATGAGTTCTTGTTCTATCTTTATACCAGCATCCCCTGTCCATAAATATCCAACCTCATCATAAACAAAATAAGAAAGAATACTGCCATCATTTCCTTGTTCTTGTCTATCTGGCAATAATGAAAAGAAAGGATAAGAAACAGAAGGTGTTTTATTTGGATTCGTAATAATTGAATCAATAGAAATTAGTTTAGAAAGATTGTCTACTCCTCCATTGTGGTCAAAGTCATCATGGGTAACTATCAATGCATCCAAATGGTTCACTTGAATACTTTGTAAGAAAGGATAAACAACTTGTTCTACATTATCTCGATACAAATTACCCCCACAATCAATCATTACTGCTGAGCGTGAAAAAGGTTCAACAATCAGTGTACAATCCCCTTGTCCTATATCTAACATATATACATGAAAAAAAGGGTCTATCTTCGTCTGAAAAAAAGGCAATAAACACAATCCAATAACAATCCAAGTTTTGCGTTTCCAGATAAGAAAAAATAAAAAGAATAAAAAGAGAAATCCCGGCGTGTAATGATATTGAAGTTTTGGGCAACTAGAAAGAAAATGAGTCAATAAAGAATAAGCATAAAGAGCAATATGTCGTATCATCGGAATCAAAGAAAGAGTCATTAAGTATGTATAGATTTTTCTTAAAGGTCCAAAAAAGATTAATAAGAATACATCGATACGATGAAAATACCACAACTGACATAGAATCAATGTCCCTTTTCGTAAAAGCCATTGATGAAATCGTCCTTTATCCAACAAAGAGATAGTCTGTAAACAAACTGGCAAGACAAAAGCAAAAGAATCGGCCGCATATGGTTTTAAACATAGAAAAGCACAAATCGAAAATTGTAGCCGTCTTGTAGGAGTTTTTAAGCCATACGAAGCAATAGAAAAAAGAAACATTCGCAATAAGCTATGAGGAATAGGAAACAAGAACATATAAATCATCATGCATCCCCATTCAAT